>JAYVEA010000263.1:0-10532 GCA_043749085.1 Chitinophagales bacterium | reverse complement strand
CATTAATGATGAATCCTATTCCGCTCTCAATAATGTAGCCTTCTATAATTCCTTCGTATTGATTTTTTCTGTACACTCTAAGTATGTACCTGCCATCTTTGCTTATGTTATAATCAACAGCAACATTGCCTGCGATATTGTTTGCACCCTGCCCGTTTGTAACAGGTCGTGGCCCTTCCAATTCAAAATTACTTCCTACGGTTACAGTTAAACGGTCATTCAATAATCGTTTGGTAAGCCCTACAGTAAAATCTGTTCTGTTACGTTTTTCTCCTGTAGTATAATCAGATGCTGTAGTTAAATCAAAATTAATATCCACTCCTGCTATCAATCCGCCGGCTAAATTATTCAACTGCTCTGTGAGTAGCTTGCTAACACTTTGCCTTGCAAACTCAGCAGGATCTAATCCGCCATTGCTGTTATTAAAAGGGTTGTCATTTACAAAACGGTTAAGTAACAAAAGAGCAAAAACCTGTTTACTTATTTCACCGGGCTCTTCCCTTATTTGTAATAATTTATTTTGCACTGAAGAAATAATATCTTTCGATACTACGTAGCTCTTATCTTCAGGAAGCCTGATATCAAAAGTTATTTCAGGTTTTAAAAGATCTCCATGCATGCTAAGCCAAACTTCAAAAGGTAATTTTTGCAGGTAAGTATTTCTTACAGCATTATCTGCAGTATTTATTTGGTTTTGCACAAGATCGAGCGGTGATGCATTGGCGATGTAAACCGCAGAAATATCTATGTTGGCATTTGTGGGTTCACCCGTCCATAAAATTCTGCTTCCTTTTTGTATATCAAATCTTCTTCTTAAAAAATTAAATGATAATTCATACGCCCCTTCATCTAATTCGTACGACCCGGTTAATGAAATTTTTCCGCTTGGGTCGATCCCTGCATTCAGTAATCCTTCACCCTTCATATTAATGAAATCACCATTGGCAGCATCTACTATCAAATTCAATTCTGCATTTCTATCTATTGTAATATTGGTTGAAACGTCAAACCCAACCAGGCGGGAAACATTTAAAGAGTCATACGGCAGCATAAACAGGGAATCTTCCGGCATAGCATTAACATCAACAAACCTTACAATGCCTTCTCTTTCTACTATACCCGGCTCTGCCTGCGGCAACACTACAGTAAAATTTGTATTCTCATTTACAGTTAATGATCCATCTACAACGGGTTCATCATTTGTTCCTTTTATATTAAGTGCCGTACTAATAACCATTTTACCGTAGTAGAGCTTATTATCTTTTTTGGTAGTATTTAATACCTGAAAATTATCAGCATTTACTTTTAATGCAAAAGCATAGTTTTTAAAATCAGTTGTATTAATTCTTCCGTCAAGTACAAGGTCATTATTGGCAGTATCCTGTATAGTAAATGTGTCAAAAGCAAAACCATTATTATCAATCGTAAGGCTTTCATTATTTACTTTAAAGTAGCTGTTTACTACTCCAAGATTAAAGGCAGTATTATTAAAATTTATTTTACCCTGAAGATGCGGATCATCCATTGTTCCTTTTAACGTAACGTTTCCGTTAAGGCTGCCTGATGCATTACGGATAGCCCCAAACGATGGGCCTTCCAAAGCTTTCATCTGAAGACTTGTAATATCCATATTAAAATCGAAGCTGCTGTTATTGCCCGGCTTTACATAATAAACTCCTGAGGCTTTCACATCATTTCCTCTGCCTGTAAGAACCATATTTGCGTTATAAACATCAGCTGTAGTATTATTTACCTGTGCCGTTACATTCCCTAAAGTATCTTTATAAATACTAAGATTGTTTACTGTAACATCGCTGGTGAATGCAGGTTGAGTTTTAAAATTTTTTACCAATACATTTCCATTAACTGAACCATTTACAAGTAAAGAATCTTTTTGAACAAATGCAGTAAGCGTGGCGATATCGAAATTTTTAAAATCAATACTTAGCGGCCTGTTAATACCAGTGCCAATACTGTTTAAACTCAATTGCTGGCCTCCCTTATTTAAAACAAACCGATTGGCTACAATATCCCCGTTCAAAAGTTGTATCGCATTATCTGTATTAATTGTCCATGGTTCATAATTAAGTGTGAGGCTATCCGGTTTAAGCTGGATCGTATAATTGTTTAAAGAAGGCTGACTTAATGTGCCCGCAATTCTGTATTTGTTTTTTGCCTGAGGATCTTTTATATGGAGTGAAAAATTAATAAGATTGTTTGAGATAGTTCCGTTTAGTGTTGTTGCAAACATGGCAAAGGTGCCGCTCTTAAATTGTGAAAATCCTGTGTTATATTCTAACTGATTATTTTTTGTAATGGCATTTAATTTTAAATCGTTGATCTGATTAGTGCCATATATAATTACCGGGGCACTAACATTTGCATTCATCCCGTTTATTGTAGAGAAATTCGCAGCAATATTAATGGAATCCATTTTTTTAAGATCAGGTATAAATGCCCGCAAGGCAGGATTGTCAAATGCTTTTGCAGTGATCGTAAAATCATGGGTATCTACTCGGCTGGTATTTTTTGTACCCGTCATAGAAAAATAGGGATCAATTGATTGCTGAATAATATCGCCCAGTTGCGTTAATTTATATTGGCCTTTAATTTCTGCAAACATGAACGGACTTTGTAAGCGTATTAGTTGCTGGCCATTCGTATTATCTGCAAATAATCTTACAGAATCCAGTTGTGTTCTCTCGCCGTTAGTTACCAAAACAGATTTTGTTACAAAAAGATTTCCATTAAGATTATCCGGATCCAGGTTGGTAAAATCACCTTCCATCTTACCATGATAAATAATTGCCTGCGGAGTAAGGTGCAGCGCCTGTGGCTTAATACTGTCAATATCCGCAGTAAATTTTACAGATGGATATTTACCTTTTAAGACACCATCGGCTACAAAGCTCAGGTCAATATTGGGATCTTTTATAATTCCATTAGCATTATATGAGCCATTGGCAATGGAACCATCAAACTTTACATTTTTATAAGTGTATTTATTATAGCAAATAGAATTTATCACACCACTTGCAACCGCATTAGCAGTATTTGGATCGAAGCCCGAACCTTTTATTTTAAATGTAGCAGATAAAGTTCCATAGGTCGCTTTATCTTTCATGATGGTACCTAAGTCGATACCGTTTGCATTTACTGCGTAATCATATTTAGCAAGTTTTGGATTTGAATAATTTATCAAACTACCTTTCAATTTTGCCGAGCCAAGACTTGTGCTTATGGTAATGTCTGATACAAGATCCTTCATGCTTGATTTTATCCTGCCAACTGCAGAGATTGATTCAGGTAATGTAAAAGCTGTTGGAGCCGAACCTTTTGGTATAAGAGATAATATATCTTTTCTTCCCGTTTTTAAGTATTTAATATCAAGATCAGCAATAAACTTTTTAGGATCAGGTAAACCCTTTAAGGTGCCGTTTATAAATAAAGTTGTGTTACTTAAACCCTTAAAGCGGAGATCATTAAAATGCAGGTCATTTATATGTCCGTAGATCCTTCCATTTAGATCCCATATTTGATTTGGGTTAGCAAATGCCGGTAAGGTGCGAAGCATGGGTGCAAACGTTAGAATATCTTTTACCTGTACGCTGCTGCTCTGTATATCTAAATTTAAAAGCATGGAAGCAGGATTTGCTGCAAGCTTTTCCAACGATGGATAGGTTAATACAAAATCTTTGCGCAGAACGGTGCCCGGTGTTCTTATAAATAAATTTCTTAGAGAGATTTCGATTCCTGTAAATAAAAAATCTGTGTTTAATTCGTTTAAAACAAATCCACTTTTTTCTTTTAAACCTGCTTTGTTTATGGTTAATGCTGTTGTATCTAAATTATACAAGAGGTTAGTGGCTGCAATATTTAAATTATTTATATCAAGGTGCCCATAATCCATTCCATAATGCAATACAGGCATTGACGAATTATCGAGCTTAAAGTGGCTTTCATTTATTTTTAGATCTTTGGCTGAAATTGAAAAAGACGAAAGCACTTCTTTTACCTGCTGCGTAGTGATTGTTTTGAGTACAGTTTTTTTAGGTCCCATTTGCAAAGCGACAAACGAACTATCAAGTGAAACGTCTTTAAAAGCAAATTTGAGAGATTTTACATCCAGCGTATCCGGATGGGCTGTTAGTTTGTTCAACTTTAAATAAGTAATTATATTTGTTGGTACACTTTTATAATCAATATCAATATCTTTTAATAATATCTCAGAATTTTTTATTTTAAAATAATTCTCCGGTTTCAAAATTGCCTGGGCAATAGCGCTGTCAATTTTTGGCTTTAATGGTTCATTTTGATAATAATAACCTTTAAGCCCTGTTAGGGTGAAAGTGGGTATATCATAATACAGGTGATCAGGATCAAACCTTTTTATGGGAGCATCCATGTGAGTGAAAAATATATTCATATCATCACCTGTGATAACATCCTGGTAAATTAATCTCACATTATTTAGAACAATATTATCAATGTTCATTTTTAAAGTGGATGAATCATGAATGATAGAAGTATCTTTTTGATTGCTCATAAATGCATTTACAATAAACTGGAAATTAAAAACCGTATCCTGGTTTACTCTTTTGATTTTCGCTGTTATGTTTTGTAAGTTGATCTCCTTTATTTGCACTTCATTGGTTAGGAGTTTAAGCATATCAATATCAACTTTTAATTGCCCGCCAGAGATAAGCGTATCTTTTGTCTGGTCTTCTATATAAACATTTTTCAGAAGAAGTGAATTTGGAAAACTGATATCCAGTTTACCAATTACAACTTTTGTCTTCAATTTATTTTGCAGGTAAGTTTGAACTTTATTTTTAATAAAATTTTGCCCCGGCGGGGTTTGTATAAATATAAAAACCAATAAGAAGAGAAGGAGAAGAGAAACTAAAATGTATGCAACAACATTAGCAATCTTTGCCAGTACAGTCCTCTGTTTATTGGGTAAAGATTTGTCTTTTAGTTCCATATATTAAAAAACGGGAAATTCCGGTGCGTTTAACTATTCAAATTTCACACCAATATCACGTAGTAAAGATAGTACGATTTAGCTCATTTTATAGCTAAATACAGGCACAAAGGGGGAAAATTATACGCAGGGTTGTATATTGTAATGGACGATGGGCAGTTATAATTATGTCATCAAATCTTTAAAGAAAAAAGTTCAATCTCATTGCCTTTGCCTTTTAAATCAACCGGGCCAAGGTTTTCAGATTGCCATTCTTCAAGATCAATATTTTCCATAAATTGTTTAGATACAATGAAGTTGTGATTAAGCTCATTGGTAGCGCTTCTGATGCGTGCAGTGGTATTCATAGTGTCACCCGTCATAGCAAGATCTTTTTTGATAACACCGATCTCACCAACAGTTACATCACCTAAATGAATGCCTACTCTAAATTCGGGAACTATCCCATATTCCCTTCTGAAATGCTCACTCTTCTTTTGAATATTTCTTCTTGCCAAAATCACTGCATCCATACATTTTCTTGTATTCTTTTTATCAAAAAGCCATGAGGATACTGCCTCATCACCAACGTACTGATATATTCTTCCTTCATATTCGAGTATAGCAGAAGAAACCTGGTAAATAAAATCACGGATAAATTTAAAATATAACTGGTGACCTAATTTTTCTGCAATAGGAGTAGAGTCTTTTAGATCCATGAACATAATTATGCGCTTTTCAATTTTAGGTTGTGTGTATCTTCCTAAAAAAATATCCATGAAAACTCCGGGTGAATATCTTTCGTTGATAAGTAAAAATAGCTGGGTAATAAAAAAGATAACTATCCAGTAAATAATTTTTTGCAGCAACCAGTTTTTATGTAATGCATATACAAGAATATTATGTAATGCCAAAGCCGGTGTTTCGCCTGATACCAGGGTGAAACTTACAAACTGGATAAGAAAACTTATCACCAGTGCGCTTGCTAAAAGAATTACACTTTTTGCAACAAAGTTCAGCCAAAGCGGGTAGTGGCGTAAAAGTTTTTTAAACCTGTACACAAACAGGTAGCCCATAATTACGCTGAGGATGAACATAAGAAGCTCCCTCATCCATAAACTATGTTCCCGGTGAATTTTATCAATATCCTGGTTTCTTAGCAATACAGTTATCCAGTCAACTAAAGTCCAGGAAATTGCAATGAACAAAACAGATCGTATCCTGTATTTGGTAATGTTGGATATTTTAAACCATCTATATCTAAATAATATCATGTTTTGTTTTTGAGGTAATTGTAAATGGTTTGCTGTGCATTTATTTTTTCTCCGCTATCATCAATTTTCTTTTGTTCCAGATTTGATAAAAGCTCAATGGCTTTGTCATTATCTTTCCATTGTATCTCAAAATAATCTATCAGTTCTTTTTTACATGCAGGGGTTTTTATAGCAACACAAACTTCTATGCGGTGATATAAATTCCTGTTCATAAGATCAGTGGAACCAATTATAACTTCAGCATTCTCACCTGCGCCAAATATCATGAGCCTTGTGTGTTCCAAATATCTGTCCACCAATCTTTTTATTGTAATGTTTTCACTAATACCCGGTAAACCCGGCATTAGGCAGCATACACTTCTTATTATTAAATTTATTTTAACGCCTGCCTGACTTGCTTTGTATAGAAGGCTAATAAAATAGGGCTCTTCAAGATTGTTTACTTTAATGCGTATCATTGCATCAGCACCCTGCTTTGCCCTTTCTATTTCATTGTCAATAAGCTTTTCCAGCCTTGGGTTCATATTAAATTGAGATACCAAAAGCTTATCAAATTTGAATTTATTATTCTCAGGCGCTTTATCTTTTTTCTGTAAGAATTTAAAAAGAGAAACCATCTCTTTTACTATAACAGGGTCAGTGGTCATTAAAACATGATCTGTATAAAACTGTGCTGTTATCTCATTAAAATTGCCGGTACTTAATATTGCATATGAAACATCTTCAAATCCCTTTCGTTTTTTAACCAATGCAATTTTGGAATGTACTTTAATATCCGGGATACTGTAAATAATTTTTACTCCTGCATCCTTCATTACCCTGCTCCATTTAATATTATTGGCTTCATCAAACCTGGCTTTTATTTCGATGAATGCAGTAACATTTTTACCATTTTTTGCAGCGCTTATCAGGGCATTTACAATGTGTGATTCTGCAGCAACACGGTATAACGTAATAAAAATGTCAGTTACTTCCATATCAACTGCAGCCTGGTTAAAAAATGAAAGTACAGGATTATAAGATTGATAGGGGATATGCAGTAAAACATCCTGCTTATTCAACACATTAAAAATATCGCCACTGTCCATCACATTTAAAGAGGAGAGAGGTTTTAATTTCTGATAACAAAGATCTTTATTGAAAGAAGGAAATTTGGAAAGGTCGCTTAAGTGATGGTAGCGGCCACCGGCAAACATATCTTCATATTTTACACCAAATGCAGAAGCAAGAAATAACTGCAGGTTTCTTGGCATTCCATTTTCATACAAAAATCTTGATGGCGGGCCATAATCTCTTTTTTTAAGTTGCTTTTCAATTTTAGTTAAAAGATTACCACTATATTCTTCTACCAGATGTAATTCCGCATCCCGGTTAAATTTAATGCTATACGTTCCAATGATTTCAAGGCCGGGAAAAAGTGATACAAGATTTTCCCTCACAATATCATCTATAAATATTACATGCTCAAGTCCATCAATAGGTGTAAGTGTAAAAAATCTTTTTAATTTATTAGAAGGAATATTAATGATAGCCTGTTTTAAAAGTCCCTGGTTATTTTCTTTTAATGAAACTACAAAATACAGCTGGTTATTTTCGGGGATAAAAGTATTTGTGCTGTCTCCTTCTAAAAATATTGGCTGGATAAAAGAGAGGACATGCGATAAAAATATTTCTTTTACTTCAGGGATATGTTCAGCTCTTATATCACTGTTATAATAGAATACAATTCCATTTTCTTTTAATCCCGGAATAATTTCTTTTAATAAAATTGATCCGAAAATCTCCAGCTGCCGGTTAATTTCATTTTGTATTTTTTCAGGAATATCTTCTGTTGAGCCAAGGCTCACCTGCATTCTCGTTTTCCTGTCCAGTTTTGAAAGCGCTATGATAGAAGGATATCGTACTCTGAAGAATTCATCAAGGTTGGAAGAAAAAATGGACAGAAATTTTAATCGCTCATACAAAGGAACTTCTTTATCTGCTGCCTCCTGTAAAACACGGAAATTAAATCCTAACCAGCTAAGGTCCCTGTTGTAAAACATAATACCCTCTTTTATAAAGGTGATCCTGATGCGTTTGTAATAGTAGTAGCCCCAGGTATATCATGATGAAAGAATGCAGCAATAGCAAATGCAAATACTGAAACTATTATCCCAACCATAAAAATATTATAGGCAAGCCTTATCAATTTATATTTTCTGCCAAGCACAGTTCCTAAATAATAAATATCTTTTATAAGCGAACCATATAGATAATCAGTATCTCTCATCATTGTTCTCATGGCAAGATTATATTGGTCAAAGCTTGCACGGTGAAAATTTCCAAAAAATAAAAGGTTTACTTTTTTATCATGTATATCCTGTTCACTAAAGGTTCCACCACTTATTTTGGGGCGTGTTGCCAGTATTGAAATAACAATAGTGGTTACTGCCACTATTAAAAATATAATTGATGGAATGGTTAAATATGGTGCATCAGAAAGTTTACGAAGCAGCACACTTAATATTACTGAGATGATAATTGAATTTACAGAGATGAGTATGTTTGCTTTATGATCTGCCATATCACTAAGCTTCAGGTGATTTTCTGAAGTTAAACGCAGCATGGTTTGAATACCTTTAGACATCAGCCCGCTTTTATCTTTCTCAATATCGGCAAGGCTTTCCAGTGCAGGATTCCCGGTTTCGGAATTTCCGTTTTCAGGATTTTTCATTTTATTTTTTTCTATTTTTTCCACGTCTATTTCCTGCAACTTCTTTTTTAGCTTTTTCATATTTAATTCTTTAGTTACTGAAAGCAGATCTTTACAATAGGTTGTATAAAACTCGTGCTGCTCCAGCATTTTAATTGTGCCGGTGTAAAATTCTTTTTTATCAACTGCACCCGTTTTTAATTTAGTCTCTTTTAGTACACGTTTATTGGTATCCTTAAATTCTTTAGTACCTAAATTATATGTATCTGCATCGCAGATTATTTGTTGCAATAAATTCGTGGGATTTCTTGGGCTTTTTGTAGCCATTATACATTGTTCTATTTCCTTTATCAGTTCTGTGTCGTTTGTATGATCGAGCATAAATTTCTTCATCACGTCAGCACTCATTACCTCGTGTTTGGAAGGCTCTGTAAATAAATACCCGGTATCGTGAAACCATGCGGCAGTATAAAGAATGAGCATTTCTTTTTCATTAACATGGTAATGGCCGGCGATTTCTTTTGTTCTGTCAACTACATTTTGCGTATGTTTAAGATTATGAAATGCCAGGGTATCATCCTGCAGCGTTTCGTACAAACCTGTAACGTAATTCTCGATTTTTTTATAAAGATTATTGTCCATACTTAAAATGTAATTCGAAATTTAGTGCCGAGTAAAAAGTTAAGCAATTTATCTTCATCTGAAATGCCAACTGTTGCCGAAACTATAACAATATTAAAGGGTGAATAATATAATCCACCTCCGTAAGATTGATGCCATTGCTTTGATTTTTCATTTTTCATCCATACACGCCCAACATCATAAAATCCTATAATGCCAACATCACCGGGTAAAATATATGATTGGGATTTAAATAATTTTATCCTTTCTTCTGCACTTGCATATAAAGTAGATGAGCCTGAAAAACGTTGTTTTCTAAATCCTCGTAAAATATTATTTGCTCCAAGATCGAGCGCCTGGAAAAATTCAAAATATTTATTAAAGATATGTCCGCCGCCGAATTTTAATACAGTAACCGCTTTTCTATCTTCCGTAAGGCTTGCATATACTGTCATATCTGAAGTAAATTTTGTAATGCCTTTGCTGTTGTTGTTTATCCCTGCCATAGAACTTACTTCATTATACCATGTTATGCCGCGGCTTGGTATTAATTCATCATTTACAAAATTTACATCAATCCTGAGTTTACCGCCTAAATAATTTTTATTACTGTAAATACCCGCAGAGTCAAAAAGAAAAGGCGTTGTACCCAATATTCGGGTTTTATTATCAGAAAATTTATTCCAGTAATGATAATAAGCAGGGCCAAAACTTATATCAAGAATATGATTGTTAAAACCTTTTCTTAATAGTAGTTCGGTTTGGAAATATTTGTATCTCACCCTGTAATATTCAACCGGCCTGCTTTTATTATATACAGTTTCATTTCCCAATCCAAAGAAGTTATTGAGTGTTGGGTTTACCATTTCTGCATTAAAAACAATATCCTTATTTAAAAATGCAGAAGTAAAAATTCCCTGATATTTTAACTGGTAGGCACCATGTGTTGGTGCATATAAGGCGGAGAGTTTTTGATAGGTTG
>JAYVEA010000262.1:0-3232 GCA_043749085.1 Chitinophagales bacterium | reverse complement strand
GTATTGAATGCCATGATGAATATCCCCCGCCATTTCTTCCTGGATACGGCTTTGCAGGATATTGCGTATGAGGACAGGGCATTCCCGATAGCTGAAGGGCAAACTATTTCGCAGCCTTACACTGTTGCTTATCAAACGCAGTTATTAGAGGTTAAACAATATGATAAGATCTTGGAGATAGGAACAGGAAGTGTTTACCAGGCATGTGTTTTAACAGAAATGGGTGCCCAGGTATATACAATAGAACGGCAGCGAAAACTATATGAAAAAAATAAGAATTTCATTTTAAAATCGAAATATCCTAACATAAAATTTTTTTATGGCGATGGATTTGAAGGGCTCCCAACCTATGCTCCCTTTGATAAAATAATTATAACAGCGGCAGCGCCATTGATTCCGCCTAAGTTAGTTGAGCAATTAAAACCCGGCGGTAAAATGGTTCTTCCACGTGATGAAGGTATATACCAGCGAATGTTTCGTATAACTAAAAATGAAGATGGAAGTTATGAGGAAGAAGCTTTTGAAAATTTTTCTTTTGTACCCATGTTGAAGGGAAAGAATTGAAGCAAACTATGTTATTCTTGACAGCTTTATAATCATTCACTTCCCAACCAAATTCCCCAACCATAAAGCCGCATATTGCTTTGTATAAAAAATCGCAGCAAAAAAATACCAGCGAAAATCAGGATAAAACTTTTTCATGAATTGCGCATGGTTCTTTATACCGATTAGTCTTACCTCTTTCAATTTATCTTTTTTGGTGCTGCCTTTATGTATGTGCATCACTTTAGCTTCTGGTAAAAAAATAATTTTGTACCCAAGATTTTTAAAATCCCAACACCAGCGTACATCTTCAACGTACATAAAAAAATCATCTGCCAATTTATTTCCATATAACTCATTGATTATTTTTTTTGGAAAGAACATATAAGTTCCCCAGACCCAATCGCATTTCATAATGCTTTTGTGATCAAAATAATGATGCAGCATTAATTCCTCTTTCTTCCTTTTTGGTAAGAGTAGATAGAGTGGAAATATTTCCAGCAACTCCCAGCTTATAGTTCTAAACCTGCGGCAATTGTATTGTATTCTTCCATCAGGATAAGTCAATTGCGCAGTAGTCATTCCCACTTCAGGATGTTGCTGCATATAATCGTAGCAGATCTTTGGGGCATTATTTATTAATTCAGTATCGCTGTTAAGCAATAAAATATATTCTCCAGCAGCTTTTGCGATACCAATATTATTACCGCCGGTAAAGCCTGTGTTTTCGGCACTGATGATCAATTTAACATCAGGGAATTTTTTTAAAAATAAATTCGGATCACATTCAGAAGAATCATTGTCTACCAATATAATTTCATAAGTTAGATCATGCAGCTTTTCCTTTATTGACCGGATGCAATTACTGGTGAGTTGAAATGTATTGTAATTAATTATGATAATTGATAACTGCATCGGATCAATACACTTTATAAAAGAAAGGTTTGTTTATAAGAATCCTAAAAAAGTATTTTATAATGTACTCTACATTGGTAATATAACCGGAAACATTTTCCCATGTGTATTTAGCATTTCTTCTCCTGAAAATTTTTTCTATCAACAAGCCAATAACAAATATGGGAATTTCGATAACAAATAAAAAGCATACAATGAAGTAATAAAAAATACCGAACTGTTTTCTTATCCGCAGCAGCATTGAAATAATTATCTGTGTTGCTTTTTTACTCCAAAGATTTTTACTGTTGTCATTATCGGTATTGTAATAATTGCCACTCGTTCCTCCTCCGATATGAATGACCTTTGGTTCTTCAAATAAATAAAGTTTCCCCTGCTTTCTCAGCCGGCTGCACCATTCTATTTCTTCTGAATACATAAAAAAATCTTCATCAAACAATCCTGATCTTTTCAGTACTTCTTTTTTTACCATGATAAATGCGCCGACTATCCAATCTACTTCCTGCACTGCAAGCACTTCTTTAACGCTCGGAATTTTTGTTTTCATCTTATATCCCATGTACCTTATAAAGGTGCCGAGATAGGGAAGGGGAAGTAAAACATTTAATCCCCCCTTTTTAAAATATGCCCCTGATATTTGATGAGTGCCATCAGGATTTAGAAGTTGAACACCACAGGCAAGTGCATCAGGCTTTGTTTTAAAAAGATCAATGGTTTTGTCAAGTGCATTTTCTGTAATAATTGTATCAGCATTCAGCACTAAAATATATTCACCTTTAGATGCCCGTATGCCTATGTTGTTGGCTCTCGCAAAACCTGCATTGTAACCTGACTGCGTCCATATCACATCAGGAAATGCACCTCGAATTTTTATTTCACTGTCATCTCCGGAATCATTATCTACTACAATTATCTCAAAACTATACTTGTGCGTTTCTTTATATATGCTTTCAATACAAGCCAACACATGATGCGGAGATTTATAATTAATGATTATAATTGATAGATCCATATTATGCATTGGCATTATCCGGCTTAGCAAATGAATATTTCAATTCTTTTTTACGAAAGCTCATGTATAAACCGCCGATAAGAAAAAGGTATAACAAAATATTTCCTATGGTTGCTAAAGTATAACCGGTTTTATATGATGCCGGTTCAAACTTAAAAACAATAACATGATGCCCTGCAGTAACAGGCATACCACGCAATAAATAATTCACTTTATAATGCGGTGTTATCTTTCCACCAACATATGCATTCCATCCTGCGCTATAATATATTTCGCTGAACACTGCAAACTGGTCACTTTTTGCATCACTCTCATATTCTATTTCATCATTGGTATATTTTTTTAATTTAATTTTTGCAGAAGAATCAAATGTCAATTGAGGAAGATTTGCATTCTGTGCTTTATCGATAAAAGCAGTTTGTGCAGGATCAAAATTATCAAGCGCTTTTATTTCTTCAACAGGTCCATTTATTGTTTGAACATTTTTTACAAACCATGCAGCGCCCATTGCGCTGTCATTTTTAGAGGCAGAAACATTCCCGGTTTTTTGATCAGGAACTAAAAAATATTTTGTATCAAGCATATTCAGCACTGCCATGTTCATCTGGCTTTTTGAAAGCTGTGTTTCAATAAGATCCTGGTACAGCCTGAGCTTTGCAGCATGATAGCCACCAATAGAACGATGCCAGTAAGAAGTTTTAGATTCATTAAAACGATCAGGTGATAAATTATAAACACGATAATGCGGATCTTTATCCTGCA
>JAYVEA010000261.1:0-10642 GCA_043749085.1 Chitinophagales bacterium | reverse complement strand
TTTACATCATGCACCATATCAGGCATTACCATGTGTGCATCGGATGGCATCAGCTTTACCAACAACTCCAACTCTCTTGATGCTCCTGCAATGGATTTCATTTCTATCCAATGCCCCAATAGCATAATGAGAATAAGTGTAGACAACTCCCAGAAAAAATCCATGCCCTGCAAACCAAATACAATGGCTACACTGTAGATGTAGGCAACTGTGATGGCAAAGCCAATCAAAATCATCATACCCGGGCTCTTCGTTTTTACCTCATTCACAAATCCTTTTAAAAAGGGCCATCCGCCATAAAAAAATACCCCTGATGATAAGGCAAATAAAATATACGTAGAACCGGTAAACTGCCAATTAACACCAATAAATTTCTGTATCATAGTTGATAACAGCATAATGGGCACAGTAAGTATCAGCACTACATAAAATCTTTTTTTATACTCAGCAATCATGGCATGATGGTCATGACCTTCCATACCCATTGGGGCATTTCCGTGCTTTGAGTGATCCATTTGGGAATGTTCAAGATTGGTATTATTCATTTTTGAATGATCAATTGTTTCTTTTTTTGCAACCGTCTCGGTATAATTTTGATGTTCCATTTTATATTTTTTATTTGTGAAGCCGGTAAAGGATCAATGCAATTAACCACGAGAATGTAAACACTAATAATATCCATTTGAAATCTGAACCAATGACAAAATTTACAACAGTCATCAATACAATGGAACTGATTCCTGCAATGGCAACAACAATGAATGCCCCCAGTGTACGTGTTCGAAATGATTTGATTGAAATAAAAACAGTCAACAATCCGGTTGTAAAAATGTAACCTCCCATTACCCAAAAAACTTTTTGCAACCAATTTGAAAGACCAGGAGTATTCACTTTTACTTTTTCCAATGTTATGCCCATATAGCGAAGGTCTTCCGGCAATAAAGAAGGTCGCAATACAACGAAATAAATTCCTATTGCAATAAGAAGTGATCCACAAAGGGCAAGCATTGATGCTGAGTATGGTTTTGATCTTAACATTTATTCACATCTAATTTTTTTCAAGATTCTTCTTCGTATCGCAAAGCATATTATTTAGACACCAGTTGCAATACCAGTTTGCAAAAAGGAAGGAAATGATTTGATAATACCATTCTTTCGGCGGTAAATAGCTGATTGAAATTTTTGCGATTGTTCCGTTTTCACCTGGAAAGATTTCAAACCACATCCGATACCATGACATGATGATAATTTTTGCTTCACCAACTGTTTCCCACTCTTTGAGTTTTGGTGGTTGCCACTTTGTAACTGTTTCACTAAAATCCATTGTCATTCCCATCATCTTTCCATACCAGCGATATTTTGCACCAACTCCGGTTGGGTTTGTTGAAAGTTGCTCTAACTTCAGTTTACTTCCCATCATCATCATTGAACTTTCACTCATGTGCATTCCTGTTTTTGAAAAATCATCCATCCGGGCAAATACTTTTTCAGGAGAGGAATGAATGAGGATGCTTTTTGATTTGGTTTTCACGCTATAGATTTTAAATTTAATATTTGTTCGATCTTTTATTCAAACAAATGCTTCGCCAATTTTTTATCATGTCCATAAATATCATCTCTAAAGTTTAGTAGCCCTTCACTATCTACCCATGCCGTAAAGTAAGTAATGAACACAGGTAATGGTTCTTTTAGCGTAACCCATTTTTCTATTGATGCAGACATAGCCTCATTCATTTTTTGCGTTGTCCATTCCGGTTGGTTGCGCAACAGGAAAGTTGCCAGTTTTTCGGGTTCGGCTAATCGGATACACCCGTGGCTAAAAGCCCGGTTATCTTCATTAAATAGGGATTTTGAAGGCGTGTCATGAAAGTAAATGTTATGGCTATTTGGAAAAATAAATTTCACTCTGCCCAATGCATTTGCTCCGCCGGGTTTTTGTCGTATTACCGGCAAACCTTTACTGTAGCCGGTTTGCTCCATATTCATCTTGGTAAGATAATTACCATTTCTCCTTATAGCGGGAAGGATCTCATTTCGAACAATGCTGGGTGGTACGTTCCAATACGGACTGAATACAACGTTTTTTAATTCACCGGTAAAAATAACGGTGTTGTGCGCTGCTTTGCCTACCACGACATTTATACTAAATAACTTTTTTGCACCTTCAAATACGTGCAACCTGAATTCCGGAATGTTTACAATAATGAAGTTTCCTTCGGGTTGCGGTGGCACCCACCTCATTCGTTCCAGGTTAATGAGTAATTTCTTGATCCTGTCTTTTACAGAAACATTTAATTCTTTAATCAGATCAGCAGTAATAACGCCATCTTGTTTAAAACCGAAACTTTTTTGCATAGATTTTATTACAGAACTTAATCCATTTGTATAGTATTCAGTTGTGTCTATACTTTTATTATCATCGGAAGTTTGCAAACGTTGTTTCACCTGTTTAATAACCAGCGAAGAGTCACAAGGATTGTATTTTTTAAATTTATCTGGTGCAATCACTTTCCAGCCACCTGCCTTTTCTATGTCATTATAATGTATCAATTCTTTTTTTAAACGTTTGTAAAATACATTTACAGGCTCCCAATCCTGGAGGTTTTTACCATCATGAGCAATGAAAGAATCAAGCAATACCACTGCATTTAATTTTTTTCTGGGAATATACCATTGCAATTCATTAGGGTCTACTTTGCCGAAATAAGCATTGATTGAATACTCAAAAAAATGCTTTGTTAATTCAAGTTCTGTTTGCAGCATTCTTTCCGTTGCTATATTTATTGACGTTTCTTCATTCATTAAGTGGTCTATATGCTGGTGCACAGCCTTATATTTCAAAGAAGTGTCTCCAAAATTGTTTATATAATTATTATGAAGATTCCAGAAAGAACGTGTGTGCTCTGCAATCCCATCCTCAGTAAACCAGGCAAATTGATAATTACGTCGTTTGTAAAAATTACGCAGTTGTTCGGCAGAATTATCGCCAGCCTTTTGTGTTTTAATAAACTCTTCCAGTTTTGCACTATCAAAAAAAAGTTTTGAAAAAGAAGTTACCGGAGTAATGGTTGTGTCTCTTTCTGCAGATTTTATTCTTGGTTGCTGACCACTGCAACTATTTAACAGGATCAGGATAATAAATATAGTAGAGAATTGTTTACTCAACATTTTAAAAGCAGTATTCATGTATGATAGTCTCATAAAAAAATTTATCTCACAAAGAGGGCATTTGATCGCTATTTAAATATGTGCAATAAAAACCGGGGTGGAATGTTCTTTAATTAATTCAATAAGAAAGCTTTTTTTAAATAATTCTGAAATACCTGATCGCCCGAATGAACCGCTTACTACGAGCGAATTTCTAAGCTGGAAAAACCAATTACTAATATCATTTTTATTATCTGAAGTTATCTTTTTTGTAATAGTGAGATTGGGGAAATGCCGGGCTGCTAATTCTTCAATAAGCACTTGGTCAGGAATATTGTGTTTCTCATCTCCTTCAAAAACTAAGATTGTTTTGAGATTACATAATTCAGGAAATAAATTCGCAAATTGCTTAATAGCATAAACGGAGGATACCGATCCATCATACGCCAAAATAATATTAGAAGGAAAATTAAATTTTTCCGGAACTATTATAACGGGGCATTCTGTAGTATGTAATGCATCTTGTAGATATTTATTAGTTCCATCAACTATTCCATTTGTATAAAATGTTTCACTTCCGATTATCATCAGATCTGCAAAACGGGTTTCTTTTGTTAATTGCGGTATGGATGAGTCAAACAGGTCTTTGTGTACCCTGTATTCAATCAGGTTTTTTTGACACAACTCTGCAAACTTTTCAACATTGTTATTAACTTCTTCTTCTTCAAAATCTTCAGCCCCGCCAATAAAAGCCGGTGCTGCAAATGCAGTAGGAAAGAAAAAAAAACGTGCATAATCTACTTCTGGTAAAAAAACTCCTGTGAGTAAAATGGGCTTTATTTCATGAAGGCTGCTGGCAAAGGAAAATTCGCCATTTGAAAAATGACCGCCATCAAATGGAATAATTATCTTTTTCATAATGGTAATTTTTATGATGGACATAAAATTAATCTCTTAAAAAAAAGAAGTATATGATTAATAACAACTATCCAACTGATCTTTATCAGGTTTGCATTGTAATTGATTAAATATCCTATACGGAAGAATTGCGATAGTGATAATTATAGAGTCATTTATAAATATTTGCTTTGTAGTACCCGGCAGTTGGATTCAACGACTATGAGCAACATCATAATGCCTGTTGATTATCATCAGGGTTTATTGCATCTAAATAAATTACGTTTGATAAAAGTAAAAATGGAGGTTTTAGATAATTTGAATGTTGCGAATAAGTCCACATTAGATCTGAGTTTATGGCTGGATGATTATGATGATATCTATTCAAATTTTGATTCGAGAAATTATTTGAAAAGGAGAGTTTCAGATGACTTTATAAATGAATTGCGAATTTCATTGAAGAATAGAAGTGAAAAGATTAATGACCTGATCTTACTGCTGCCTGAAGCCAAAAGAAACAACATTGCAGAACTCAGAATAACCCAAAATCTGAAAAATTATTTTAACCGCCACCTACATTTATATACTGAGAAATATAATAAGAATTTAAAAAGAGGCATTTTTCTTTTTATAATTGCCATACTATTAATGATAGGTAACGCTGTTGTAAGTTTACAACTAAATAACAATTTGCTATCCTCCATAATCCGCATTGTACTTGAGCCAGCAGGCTGGTTTCTCATCTGGATATCTTTCGATATACTTTATTATGATCTTCATGAAGTAAAAAAAGAAAAACTTTTATTTCGTGAACTTTCTGAAATAATAATATATTTCGAGTCTTCAGATTCATACATTGCCAATGAATAAGCGTTTGCACTCTCAATCAGACATATACAGCATGAAAAAGAATTAAACAGATCAACAAAGAATGGGAAGACTGGGTATTCATTTTTTTTTAATTCATTAACACATAATTGGCTAAAAAAAATCTTGAAAATTATATATAGTACTTTGACCAGAAATAAAAGTATTCTTATTTACCAGGGTCCGCTCAAAACCAATTTTTATAAGAGAAACTGCTTGCTATCATGGGTTTAATCGGTAGCAACTCCAGCTTACAACAAATTATTTCCTTAAGTTTTTGTTTTTCTGTACTCCATGTATATATAATTTTCTCCAATACTATTTTTTCCTCATCTTCTGCTGAATCATTATTATAGTTTTGAATAAGTGTAAGGCCACTGCATTTATCACAAAAAGTTCCAAGCATTACTATGAATGAACCAATTTCTTCTTCCTGAGATAAACCTGGTGATAGAGGAGCAATATAATGTTGAACATAAGTCCAATTGTATAAAATATCTTTTAAAAGTTTGCGAATGCTGTGTAAAGTTTTATCATCATTTAAACGGATTAACTTGTTGTGTAATTCATAAACCATGTATTGTATGAATTTTTTAATTGACTGATTTCTCAATTTATCCGGTAACTCCGATGTTATTTTTTCTTCATCATCATAAAAATTGTTATGAGAATCTATAAACTTTTTTGTATTTTCTTTCCAGTCTTCTATTTCCTTTTTCAATGTTGCAATATAAATTAATGGGCTTTTGTCAGTTGAATTTTCAAAATTGCTGTTAATATTTTTCAGATGCAATTGAAGGTTACGGATAATGCCAATGTATCCATAAAATGTTTTCATTTTTTTTGTTAGCTTAATTTGAAGCCCTTCATCAACTTCCATATTAAGTAAATGAAGAAAAGCCCTTAGCTTTTTTATTTCTGTTCTAAACTTATGAATATCTTCTATTTTAAAACCACTAATTATTTCAGGGAATAACTTGTCAATTTTTTTAAAGTGGCTGGTAATAACTTCTTCTATTTCATTTTTCTTCATAAGAGTTTTATTTCTCTCAAATAATAATTTTGGATCAAAGTAATATGGTCATATTCTTTCAGAAAAATCTTTTTCAGAAAACTCAAACATCACAAACGCTTTCAAGTACTTTTTCTATAACTCTATCTGACGCCGCTAAAGAACAATATTAGAATCCTTTACAAGGGTTAATTTAAATAAAGATATTTTTATTGATCCCTAAAATCAATGACTATTATCATTGCCAGCTATGATAGTTATCAAGAAATACAAACTTTATTTGTTTTGAAGTTCCTAATGAATAAACCCCGGAAACGCATCAAAGTCCTCTGCACCTTTTTCATTAAGCAGGTAATCTTTCACAGCCAGTACCATTGCTTTAAAAGCAGTATATATCTGCCTGTTGAAATTTATCAGCGAAGAAATCTCTATCTCACTTAAATTTTTCATAAAATCTTGCCTGTAAAGCCTCTTCAGCGTTTGTGTATAACCATCCTGAACTTCTTTAAACAGGCTTACCAGTTCTTCAGAATTACCTGATAAGTCCTGCTTCAGTATTACCTGGGATACCTTTGTATAAAAATCTTCAACTTTTTTGGAGGTCTGCAGATAAAAATCATATTTAGAATCGTTGGAAGAATTGCGTAACATCTCAGCATCCTGCCAGCCATCTTTCATACTCTTTGCAGCATATATACTGTTACGGACAGCGGAAATAAGCTGGTCTAACTTTATTGTCTCCTGTTTATTGGAAGATGCGTTTTGCAACTCGATATAATACGCATGCAATTTGCCGTGCAGTTGCTTAATGAAATCGTATTTATCCGTAAGAGTATCGGTCCTGAACTTTTCAGATAACATAATTTGATTATTATCTGTTGTATTTATTCCGAAGGCACCCAGGCTATACTCAATTACGTAATACAGGAAATATTTAGTCTCTTTTTCAAATGCATCCAGGGCAAGATCGGTATTGTCTGAAGTAACTTTTTGAATAAAAAGGGTACCCTCATCACTTTTTGTAAAAAGTTTCTCTAGAAATTTTGCAAACAAATTAAGGAATGGAAAAAACAATATAATTCCAATTAAATTGATCAGGGTTTGAAAAAATGCCAATGCTATCAAGTTGTTATTAACACCTATTATATCAGTAATAAAATAATTTACAGGTTGCAGACATATCAACACTAACATTGAGGTAATAACATTGAATAAGAAATTTCCAAAAGCAACTCTTTTTTGAGCAGCAATCCCATTTACCGATGCTAATAGAAATTTTAAAGTTGTACCAATTTCGGAACCAAGTACCATGGCTGTTGCAGCATATAAACTAATTGCATTTGCATACAATGCACTTAATAAAATTACTATAGTAGCTGAACTGGATTGAATTAAAGAAGTAATCAGTAAGCCAATCAATAGAAATACCACTGCAGGATAATTACTAAAATCCCTGAGATCAATTTTCTGTACAAGCTCCATCATTCCGGTCTTCATAAAATGCAGCCCCAAAAACAAAAATCCAATTCCAAACAGAAATTTACTCCAATGATGCCACCGGTTTTTTTTATTAAAGATTATGGTGGCAATGCCTGCAATGCCTGTGATTGCAAATGCAATTTCTCCGATATTAAATTTAAAACCTGCTGTTGCAAAAAACCAGCTGTCAGCAGTGGTACCAAGGTTATCTCCGAGAATTATAGACAGGGCTTTTTGCATTGTTAATACATCTGCACCAACAAAGGCTAAAACCATCATATTTACAACAGAACTACTTTGTAAAACACCTGTAACCAAAGTACCTCCGGCTATCGCTTTTAGATTATTTGAAGTTTGCCGTTTCAAAAATAACTTAAATGGCCGGCCGGCAACTTTGTGTAATGATTCTTCAATGAAATTCATCCCGAGTAAAAAAATGGCAACCCCGGTGAGTAATTTCCATATAAAAAGAAAATAATTCATATTTGGAATGTACCAATAATTTATAACATCGGATCACCCATGATTATCTACGCCGTGTTGAATAAATAGCTCATATAATTTTATAAGAATAAAAACAATTAAGTTTTTTAAATAAGGAAAGCCAATTATTGTAAACAACGCAGTAATAAACCAAACTGCAAGTCTATCAGTTTTTAATTTATATAGATAATGCTTTGTAGTATTCATTGTGGTCGTGTATATAACAAAATTATTTCTAAAACAAAGCACCGGCAATGATTTTGATCATCAAGAAACATGATTTTGTTCTAAAGCAGGCTATAATCTTTCTTATTATTTATTTTCTTAAAAGAACATACTTAAATTGTCTTATGAAAATCATCGCCTGGATTGATTATTACCATTGCTGCAGTTTATATAACCAGCTAAATTTGAGAAAAATACAAGGGAGAAAAATTTACCGGAAAAGTAACTTATGTCAACTGACAAAAAAATAAATAGCTATTATACTACACGTAATAAAGTAAAGCTTATTCGGGGAGGTAACGAATATTTTACGCAATTACTGCTACTTATAAATTCTGCACAACATTCTATTCATTTACAAATCTATATTTACCATGATGATGAAACCGGTGTGATGATTGGCAAGGCGATGATGGATGCAGCTAAAAGAAATGTACAGGTATATTTTATTGCAGACGGCTATGCTTCAAGGGGAATGTCGAAATCATTTATTGCGCAATTACAGAATGCAGGAATTCATTTTAAATATTTTGAACCTTTTTTTAAAAGCAAACACTTTTATTTTGGCCGCAGGCTCCATCGTAAAGTGTTTGTTGCGGATGGGAAGCATGCCTTGGTTGGGGGAATAAATATTACGAACCGGTACAATGATATGCCGGGTACTCCTGCGTGGTTGGATATTGCAATGTACGTACAAGGAGAAACAGCGGTTCAATTGTTTCAAATTTGTACTGATATGTGGAAATCGAATAAACCACCAATCATTCAGCTACCAAATGATATAGAAGATTTTTTGCACAAAATTCCTCAAACAGAATACTGCTCTGTTCGTGTACGCCGAAACGACTGGATAAAAAATAAAAACGAAATATGGAGAAGCTATTTTGATTTATTCAATCATGCAGACAAATCAATTATTATTATGTGCAGCTATTTTTTGCCTGGGATGGAATTGCTGAAGCGGTTAAGCAAAGCTGCCAAACGTGGTGTACAAATAAAAATAATCCTGGCTGGCCCTTCTGATGTAATGATAGCTAAATATGCTGAACGATACCTTTATAACCGGCTGCTGAAAAATGATATCGCATTATATGAATATCAACCCAATGTGCTTCATGCAAAATTGGCAATTACTGATGGGCATTGGGTTACACTTGGCTCTTACAACATTAATAATATCAGTGCACTGGCAAGTATTGAAGTAAACCTGGATGTAAGAAATAAAGTATTTGCACATAAGGTTCAGCAGCAAATGGAAGAGATAATTGAACAGGATTGCACTCGCATTACTTCTGAAACTCATAAACTTAATTCAGTCTTTTTTGAACGGCTCCGGGAAAAAATTTCTTACTACTTTATAAAGATTGTCATTATTTTTTTTAGATTTCGTTTTAAGCGGCAAATAAAGGAGAGGTAGCAGGAAGCTTGCATGCTAATGTATAAATAATTTAAAATTATTGTCTGCATTGATCAAACAATATTAGTTGCCCTTAATTCTTTTAAATAACGACTTCATAATTTCCCAGTTCCATTTTGCGAAACGCCCGCGCTGTACAACCAATCTATTGTCTGAGGAATGTTGAAGAAAATAATGGAACACAAATTTTTCTTTTGGGTTGTGCCATCCAATAATTTGACCAAAGCGCAGATCATTAAACACCAATGTATCATTCCATTTTTCAGCAGTATAAAATCCTTTTGAAAAACGAATTAATTTTTGCAGGTCTTCATGGTTATGTACCGGAGCAAGCAATGAATCATTTCGGGGAAAAAATTTAAAATCAATTTCTTTTTTGGTATCAAATATTGAGCGGAAACCAACATAAAAGCCACTGTCATTACCCATAACTACATACCACAACCAATTATTAAGGGCTGTAGGTGTAGTGAAGTATTTTGTGTAATAAATTTTTTGATGATGAACAATTTGTTTTACATAGCTGTCAATCTTTATTTTATTTGTAATGCAGTAACAGAGGTATAGGGAACTCATAATAATTCCAAACTGCCACCAGTATTTTCTTTTAGGATTTTTGCGCTTTAGAAATAATAATGCAACCAATGCAATACCCGCCCATACTGAAAAAAAAGGATCAGCAACATAAATGGTATTAAAGGAAATACGGTAATGACTAAAAGGCTCAAACCAACCTATACCGTAGTTATTAAATGCATCAAGAAAAATATGTATGAAGATCTGCAAAGCAAAAAATAACATCCACTTTTTGATGGAAATGTTATGCGGCCGGTGCCACCGTTCTGCTAACAAAGAAAGAAAAGGCGTAACTATTAAAATAAATATAAGGGAATGTGTAAAGCCGCGGTGAGCCAATAAATTTTCTGCTGGACTCATCCAGAAAGCGGAAACAAAATCAATATCGGGAACACTTTGAGCAAGGGCACCCCATAGCATAGCTTTTTTACCAATGACTTTTCCAAAAAAAGCTTCACCAATGCATGCACCAAGAGCTATGTGAGTAAGTGAATCCATGCAATATGTTATTATTTTAGCCTTTAATCAGCGATGCATAA
>JAYVEA010000260.1:0-3254 GCA_043749085.1 Chitinophagales bacterium | reverse complement strand
GAAAATTTCATTTATTCCGGAATAATATTTATGAATGAAACTACAAACTTAAAACGATAAATTACAGGCTATTCATCTATATCGTACTCTTTTAACTTTCTGTAAAGTGTACGTTCACTTATACCCAGATCTGCAGAAGCATCTTTACGTTTGCCTCTATGCTTCTTTAATGCTTTTATTATCAGCTCTTTTTCTTTATCCATGATGCTCAGAGATTCTTCTACCTCTACATGCTGCTGAATATCATTGCCATTTAATATTACCGGTTGGGCCTGTTGCCCTAAAGGGTGTTGTTGATCAGTTGGGTGATATTCATTTAATACATGTTCATGTTGATAACGATTTTGCGCAATGGCAGGATTTTGCATCACATCAAAAAACATTTTCTTTAACTCAGTTACATCTTTTTTCATGTCGAAAAAAAGCTTGTAAAGAATTTCTCTTTCGTTGGAAAACTCTTTGGGGTTATTGCCTGAATTATGTGAAACTAATACCGGTAATCTTGAACTATTATCCGGTAAGAATTTTCTTAAAATTGGCCCTGTGATATTTTTATCCTGTGAAAGAACTGAGATCTGTTCTGCAATATTTTTAAGTTCCCTTACATTCCCGGGCCATGGATAATTTACTAAAACATTTTTTGCCTCATCATCTAATTGTACCGGTGGAGATTTATACTTTTCTGCAAAGTCAACAGCAAATTTTCTAAACAATAAAGGGATATCTTCTTTCCTGTCACGCAATGCCGGAACTCTTATCGGCACTGTGTTTAAGCGATAATAAAGATCTTCTCTGAATTTTCCTGCCTGTGTAAACTCCAGCAGGTCTTTATTGGATGCGGCAATAACTCTTACGTCAGTTTTCTGCACCTTGGAGGAGCCCACACGAATGTACTCTCCGGCTTCCAGCACACGTAATAATCTGGCCTGTGTTCCTAAAGGCATTTCACCTATCTCATCTAAAAAAATGCTTCCTCCGTTCACCGTTTCAAAATAACCTTTACGGCTATCAACAGCGCCTGTGAATGATCCCTTCTCATGCCCAAACAATTCCGAGTCTATTGTGCCTTCCGGAATTGCGCCACAGTTTACTGCAATAAAAGGATTATGTTTCCTTGCAGAGAGTGAATGAATGATAAGTGAAAAAGCTTCTTTGCCTACACCGCTTTCCCCGGTTATTAGCACACTTAGATCAGTATTGGCAACCTGAACTGCAACACTTAATTCATAATTTAATACCGGCGATGTACCGATGATACCAAACCTGTTTTTTATTGATTGTTGATCCATTACTTTAAAAATTGTTTGATTTCTTCTTTTAAAATCTTCAAATTATTTTGTACTATTTTCCAGATTGATGCATCATCTATTAAGTCATAGTCGTGTATTAAAATATGGCGTAAGGCAATTATTTTTTTTTGATCAGTAACTACAATTTGAGGATCAGACTTTGCAGCTTTCCAAAGAGCCTCTCCAATAATAGCTAATCTTCTTTCGACTGCATCAATAATTGTATAACTATTTGAATATTCAGTAACCGTTTTTATTTCCCTGATATGGTATTCAATTTTTTCTATTGAGTCTTGTATATCCTGTAAGTATTTCAGCGAATCAGGATTCATAAATTTTTATTTTTTCTCCGTTTATCCTGGAAAGGAAAAATTTATTTTTTATTTTTTCAGTAGCTACAAGATCAATGCTTTTGCCTGTAATTTTTTCCAGGTCATACATTAAATCAAAATAATCATATTGAGAGAGAGGCATGTCTTTATCTCCCTTTTTAAATTGATACAAAAAATCCAGGTCGCTATCTCCGGTATATTCTTTTTCTTTCGTTGCCGAACCAAATAAATATAGTGATTGGAGTTGCATGCGCTCACACAATTCAATTATTTTATTGAGATTATTTTTTACAATAGCTACCATAATCAATTTTATACTTGTTTACCAATTAATGTACCTGCTGTGCATTCTGTTATTATTACATCAGCATAACTTCCTTTACTTAAACTATTACCTGTTTTGGGAAATACAACTACTTTATTATTATCGCTTCTGCCTGCCCAATGCTCATCACTTTTTTTAGAATTGCCCTCTATTAAAACCTTTGCAATCTTTCCAATTTCATTTTGCATGCTTATTAAAGATTGTATGCGGTGTAATGCGATCACTTCCTGTAATCTTTTTTTCTTTGTTTCTTCAGGAACATCATCTTTATATCTTCTCTCAGCAAGTGTCCCCGGCCTTTCAGAATAATAGTACATGTAAGCAAGATCATACTCGCAGTATTCCAATAAGGATAAAGTTTCTTTATGATCTTCTTCAGTCTCAGTGCAAAATCCTGTTATTACATCTGTTGATAATCCACAACCGGGAAGGATTTCTCTTATCCTGTTCACTTTATTTATGTACCATTCTGTTGTATAAGTTCTGTTCATCATTTGTAATATCCTTGTGCTGCCGCTTTGTACCGGTAAATGAATGTATTTACAGATATTATCGTACTGCTTCATTATAAACAATACTTCATCTGTTATATCTTTCGGATGCGATGTTGAAAAACGAACACGAAGTAGTGGTGAAATCAAGGCAACTTTTTCAAGCAGCATTGCAAAAGAAACTATTTCATCTTTATATTCATCTATCCAATAATAACTATCTACATTTTGACCAAGCAAAGTCACTTCACGATAGCCGTTTGCAAAAAGATCTTCGCATTCTTTAATAATTGAATCTGCATCGCGGCTTCTTTCCCTTCCTCTTGTAAATGGCACTACACAAAAAGAACACATATTATTGCAGCCTCTCATAATACTTACGAATGCTGTTACGCCATTACTGTTTAAGCGTATCGGCGAGATATCTCCATATGTTTCTTCCCTGCTTAATAAAACATTCACTCCTTTTTGCCCGGTCTCTGCCTCTTCAATTAATCCCGGTAATGTTCTGTAGGCATCGGGACCAACAACCAGATCAACCAATTTTTCTTCTTCAATAAACTTTGATTTCAATCTCTCAGCCATGCACCCTAAAACACCAACTAATAAATCCGGGTTTTCTTTTTTTAATTTCCTGAATTCGGTTAGGCGTTTACGAATGGTGAGCTCAGCTTTTTCACGAATGGAACATGTATTTAATAAAATAAGATCAGCCTGTTCAAAATTTTGTGTTACGCCAAACCCTTTATCCATTAAAATAGATGCTACCACTTCACTGTCCGCAAAATTCATAGCACAACCATAACTTTCTATATAA
>JAYVEA010000259.1:0-3258 GCA_043749085.1 Chitinophagales bacterium | reverse complement strand
AGCCGCTTACCACGGCGATTATTAAAATTAATTTTTCAATAAAAACTGCCCAGTCTATTTGTAATAAAACCATAATTCAAAATGTAAAATATAAAATGCAAAACTTGAATAAGGGATTTTTTGCATTTTTAATTTTTAATTGTTTTTAAGGTGTATTCGGATTTGTTGAAACTGTTCCTTCTTCATTCGGTCCTTCACCAATCTTCACATCTGTTACATTATTCCCTGTTGCATGCGAATTACCATTAAATGTTTCAAACACAGAAGGTCCTTCATTCTCACTCAAAAACACTTCCGGTGTATTCACTTCACTTTGATCATGAATATTTAAAAGCAAATGCGGGCTGCGACCGGCTAATACTTTATTCAAAGGATCAGGAGGTTTTACCATTCCAACATTTCCAACATAATGTCCTTGTGAAATAACTGAATGGCGATCAATTTTTGTTGGAGCTTCTATCACCCAATCATTTGTATTTTTTTTATCAAACCTGCAGGTATTGCAAATCCAAGCCGGTTTCCCGTCGGGTAAGGTCTCTACCTCACCCCATTGATCTTTACGTGCCGTAACCCGGTAAACTTCATCACCACGATTCCATATTGTTACTTTTCCGCAACACTTATCACAATCCCTGTGAGCATCCATTGGTTTTAAAAACCATACACGATTTTTAAAACGGAAAGTTCTATCGGTTAATGCACCAACCGGACAAACATCGATCATGTTGCCGCTGAAATCATTTTCAATTGCTTTAGAAATGTATGTTGATATTTCTGAATGATCTCCTCTATCCAAAATTCCATGAACACGATTATTGGTAATTTGATCTGCAACATAAGTACAGCGATAGCAAAGTATGCAGCGTGTCATGTGCAGTTGAATGTATGGGCCAATATCTTCTCTTACAAAAGTTCTTCTTGCAAATTCATAACGGGTTTGAACAGCTCCATGCTCATAACTTAGATTTTGCAGATCACATTCGCCTGCCTGGTCACAAATGGGGCAGTCAAGCGGATGATTTATCAATAAAAATTCAACAACACCTTTTCTTGCATCCAATACTTTTTCGCTGGTAATATTTTTCACTTCCATTCCATCTATTACTGTTGTTCTGCAGGAAGCAACAAGTTTAGGCATTGGCCGTGGATCTTTTATAGAACCTTTGCTTACTTCTACCAAACAGGTACGACACTTACCACCGCTATCTTTTAAGTGAGTGTAATAGCACATTGCAGGCGGTGCAACTTCACCACCAATCATTCTTGCAGCGTTTAAAATAGTTGTACCTGCAGGAACATCGATAGTGATGTTATCAATAGTTAATTTAAAGGTTTGAGGTATCGTATTTTTTTGTTCTTCAGACATCTTATAAATGCAAAATGAAAAATGTAAAATTTAAAAATGTTTCTTTTTTGAGTTCAAAATAATAGAAGCAATAATCTTTGACAATTCATTTGCTTCAGCAATTAATTCATTTGTCTTATCAATGTTTATTTCTAATGATTCTTTAACCAAGCAAAGCCAATATTTTGTTTCATTTGCAGATTTCAGACTTATATGCATAAAGTTTATAAAATCTTTATTTGTACTTCCTGCTCCACCTTCAACCATATTTGCTCCAATCGATGTTGCACTTCGTATTAATTGATCGAAGAGAGAATTATAGATTCTATCATATTTTGTTTCCTGTATTAATGCTATTACATTCTTTGAAAAATGAAAACATCTATGCCTGATATTGTACGGCTTTTCCGCTTCTTCAAGAATGCTTATTTTTTCATTTTGCATTTTACATTTTTAATTATGCAACTAATTCAATCGGATCAGCATAATGCGCCAGTCCATAATTTTTTGTCAAACATTCATCGGGATGCAAAACATGCCATTCAAACTCATCTCTGAAATGCCTTATTGCTGCTGCAACCGGCCATGCTGCTGCATCACCTAAAGGACAGATCGTATTCCCTTCAATCTTTCTTTGTATATCCCACAACAGGTCGATGTCTTTTAATTCACCTTTTCCGTTCTCTATTTTTCTTAATATTTTTTCCATCCAGCCAGTTCCTTCCCTGCATGGAGAACATTGTCCGCAACTTTCGTGATGATAAAATCTTGCCAGCGACATTGTATGACGAACGACACATTGGTCTTCATCTAACACTTCAAAGCCACCACTACCCATCATGGAGCCTGTTGCAAAACCACCATCAGAAAGGCTTTCATAGTTCATCAATCTTTTTTCGCCCTTTGCTGTTGTCAATAATAAATTAGCAGGAAGAATAGGAACAGATGATCCGCCGGGAATGCATGCTTTTAATTTTTTACCATTGGGAATGCCACCGCAATATTCATCACTGAAAATAAATTCTTCAACAGAGATGGTCATATCAATTTCGTAAACGCCGGGTTTATTAATGTTGCCGCATGCACTCATCAGTTTTGTTCCGGTTGATTTACCTACACCAATTTTTGCATAAGCATCTCCACCTTCATTAATTATTGGAACGATAGCCGCTAATGTTTCAACATTATTTACAACAGTTGGACAGCCATACAAACCTTTTACAGCAGGAAATGGTGGTTTAATTCTTGGCAATCCTCTTTTGCCTTCAAGGCTTTCGAGCAAGGCCGTTTCTTCTCCGCAGATGTATGCACCTGCACCACGGTGGGTATAAATTTCACAATCGAAGCCGCTGGCTAAAATATTTTTTCCGAGAAAACCATTTTGCTTTGCTTCTGCAATGGCAACATCTAAAATATCTGTTACCCAATCATACTCTCCTCTTATGTAGATGTAAGAAACATTGCTTCCCAAAGCAAATGCAGAAACGATCATTCCTTCAATTAATAAATGAGGAAGGAATTCCATCAGATAGCGATCTTTAAAAGTGCCGGGCTCACTTTCATCTGCATTGCAAACAAGGTAACGCGGTATACCTTCAGGCTTTGCCAAAAAACTCCATTTCATTCCTGTGGGGAAGCCTGCACCACCACGACCACGCAAGCCGCTTTTCTTTACTTCTTCAACAATATCATTAGGCGACATTTTTAGAGCCTTCTCTACACTCTGATAACCCCCTTCACGTTTGTATACATCAAAGCCGCGAATGCCTTCAACATTTACTTTTTCTAATAATAATTTTCTTGCCATATTAATTCTAAAGCTCTTATTGTTTTACACCTTGTCGTGCAACAAGCTGCCATTTATTTTTTTTTATCCAGACTAAAGTAACATACATTTTCATATCTAATTGTTG
>JAYVEA010000258.1:0-3268 GCA_043749085.1 Chitinophagales bacterium | reverse complement strand
AAAACGCTACTACTTCAACATAAAAAACGCTACTCACCAATCCCACTTCTCACATTCTCTCCGGTACCCTGATCCCCAGCAATTGCATGCTGCTTTTAATAACATTAGCTGTGATAGTTGAAATGTGTAAACGCAATTGCTTTTTCTGTTCGCTTTCTGCATTGGCAATGGAGTGCTCTGTATAAAATGAATTAAATGTTTTGGCAAGATGAAAAATATAATTCGCAATTACAGATGGATTTAATTCAGTGGCTGCCTGTTCAATAATTTGAGAGTACTGCTCAAGAGTTAGTATAAGTTCTTTTTCAAGAGAAAGTAATTCTATCGACTGTCGACTGTCGGCTGTAGACTGTTCTCCAACCTTCCTCAACACCGATCGTATCCTTGCATACGTGTATTGCACAAAGGGCCCGGTAAATCCATGAAAGTCTATACTCTCTTCAGGATTAAAAACCATTTTCTTTTTTGGCTCAACTCTAAGTAAATAAAACTTCATGGCACCCAGTGCCAGGGTTTCGTATAATTGTTGTAACTCATGTGCTTCAAAATCTTTCACCTTTCCTAATTCTTCTGTGTGTTGTTTTGCAGTGGTTATCATTTCATCCACCATATCATCAGCATCTACCACAGTTCCTTCACGGCTTTTCATTTTTCCTGAGGGCAATTCAACCATTCCATAACTTAAATGATAAATGCCATCGGCAAAAGGCATCCCAAGCTTTTTGCAGATAAGCTTTAATACTTTCATGTGATAGTTTTGCTCATCACCAATTACATAAATACTTTTATCGGGATGATATTCTTCATATTTCTGTTTAGCCAGGCCAAGGTCCTGCGTTATATAAACAGAAGTGCCATCTGCTCTCAGCAAAAGTTTTTCATCAAGCCCTTCATCAGTAAGATCTATCCAAACACTGCCATCTTCTTTTTTAAACAGAATTCCTTTCTGCAATCCTTCCTGCACAAAATCTTTTCCTAAAAGATAAGTGTTGCTTTCATAGTAAGTCTTATCAAAGTCGCTGCCAATGCGTTTATACGTTACATCAAAACCTTCATAAACCCAGCCATTCATTTTCTTCCATAGTTCCATCACTTCAGGTTTGTGGTTCTCCCAATCCAGCAGCATCTGTTGCGTTTGTTGCATTATCGGCGCTTCTTTTTCAGCATCTTCCTTCGATGATCCTTTTGCAATTAATTCTTCCACTTCTTTTTTGTATTCATCATTGAACTTTACATAGTATTCTCCAACAAAGTGATCTCCCTTGGTGTGTGTTGATTGCGGCGTAGCACCATTGGCAAATTTTTGCCATGCTATCATGCTTTTACAAATATGAATACCACGGTCATTTACTATGGCTGTTTTTGTAACATCATATCCATTTGCTTTTAATATTTCAGCAACACTCCAACCTAAAAAATTATTTCTTAAATGCCCCAGGTGTATTGGCTTGTTAGTGTTAGGTGAAGAATATTCCACCATGATCCTTTTGCCATTCATTTTATACTTCCCAAAACACACATCATTATAATTTTTATTAAGCAGGTCAAGTAAATAATTATCTGTTATGGTAAGATTGAGAAAGCCTTTGATGACGTTGTATTTTGAGAAAGTATCGCTATGATCTTTGGTAAGTTTTTCTCCTAATTCACTTCCTAATATTTCCGGAGATTTTTTTAAACTCTTAACCAAAGAAAATAATACAACCGTATAATTACCTTCAAACTCAGGCTTGGTTTGGCTTACCTGGAAATCTTTTTCAGTAAACGGCTGTTTGTATAAAGACTGCAAACTTTTTGTTGTTGCTTTTTGTAATGTTTGTACTATGGTCATCCCTAAAATTCTTTGACAGCAAAGTTAATCCTTCAAAATCGTACATCTTACATCGTACATCCTACTTCATTAAGCCTTACCTTTGCGCCTCTTAAAAAGGCAGTGAATGATAAGTGTAAATAATGTAACCCTGGCATATGGTAAAAGGGTTTTGTTTGATGAGGTAAATCTGGGTTTCACCAAAGGGAACTGTTATGGAGTTATTGGTGCAAACGGTGCCGGCAAATCAACATTCTTAAAAATAATCAGCGGCGAAATTGAACCGAATAAGGGAAATGTAAGCATTTCTCCCGGCGAACGTATGGCTGTGCTAAGGCAGGACCAATTTGAGTTTGATGAGATCTCAGTGTTAGATACAGTTTTAATGGGACATAAAAAAATGTGGGATATACGGATTGAAAAAGACACTATCTATTTAAAGGAAGATTTTAGTGAAACAGATGGAATGAAAGCTGCTCATCTTGAAGAAGAGTTTGGTGAAATGGGAGGTTACACGGCAGAAAGCGATGCTGCAAGTTTGCTAAGTGAACTGGGCGTAAAAGATGAGCTTCATCAAATGCTGATGAAAGATATTGGCGCAAATGTAAAAGTGAGGGTGCTGCTTGCCCAGGCATTATTTGGTAATCCTGATATTTTATTATTGGATGAACCTACCAACAATCTTGATGTAGAAACCATCTCGTGGCTGGAAAATTTTTTAGCCGATTATCAAAATATTGTTTTGGTGGTGAGTCATGACCGTCACTTTTTAGATGCGGTATGTACGCATGTTGCCGATGTTGACAAACAAAAGATAAAGATCTACACGGGTAACTATACATTCTGGTACGAGAGCAGCCAGTTGGCAGCAAGGCAGGCAACTGATAAAAACAAAAAGCAGGAAGAGAAGAAAAAAGATCTGTTGGAATTTATTGCACGGTTCAGTGCAAACGCATCAAAAAGTAAACAGGCAACATCACGTAAAAAGGCATTGGATAAATTGGTGTTTGAAGATATTACGCCAAGCAACAGGAAATATCCCGGTATAATTTTTAAACCTGAAAGAGATGCCGGTAATCAAATTTTAAATATTGAAAAGCTTACTAAAAAAAGTGATGGAAGAACATTGTTCAACAATATTTCTTTTGATGTAGTGAAGGGGCAGAAGATCGCCTTCTTAAGCCGCGACCCTGTTGCGCTTACTTCTTTCTTTGAAATAATTAATAACAAGGTGAAGGGTGATAGCGGAAAGTATGAGTGGGGTACAACCATTACCACAGCTTACCTTCCCAATGACAACACTGAATTTTTTACAGGCTCGTTAACGCTGATGGATTGGCTAAGACAATATGTTCCGCCTTATGTAAAAGATGTGGATGAAGATTTTTTACGAGGATTTTTAGGAAAGATGTTGTTCAGTGGTGATGAAATAATGAAGAAGACAAATGTATTGAGTGG
>JAYVEA010000257.1:0-10739 GCA_043749085.1 Chitinophagales bacterium | reverse complement strand
CTGTTTCTTTTGAAAAAATATTTGAGCTTTGCGAAAACCGGATTCATGCGATCTTTCTTTTCCTGAATATGCTGGAATTGATACAGGGAAAATACCTGACTATTTTAATGGGTGAAGGAAGAAATAATTTTATTCTGGAGTTTAATGAGAACAGGGAGGAAGAATTGCCTGCTGAGACCTTTGGGTAATAATTTATTTATGAAAACAAAAATTCAAAGGGCCAACGAAAGAGGCAAGGCCGATTTTGGCTGGCTTAACAGTCATCACTCATTTAGTTTCGGTCATTTTTATGATCCCCAGAAAATGCATTTTGGTGCATTGCGTGTTTTAAATGATGATATAGTAAAAGGAGGCCAGGGCTTTGGAGCACATGCGCATGATAATATGGAAATTGTTTCCATTCCTTTAAAAGGTTCACTGGCTCATAAAGACAGCACAGGCACGGACGGAATTATAAATACGGGTGACGTACAAATAATGAGTGCCGGTTCCGGGATAAAGCACAGTGAATTCAACGCATCAAAAACTGAAGAAGTAAATTTTTTACAACTCTGGGTAATTCCAAAAATGGAAAATATTAAACCACGTTACGAACAAAAAACTTTTACTGTTGAAGACAGAAACAATAAATGGCAGATCGTAGTTAGCCCCGATGAAAAGGATGGCGGCGTTTGGATAAACCAGGATGCAGTTTTTTCTCTAGCACATGCAGAAAAAGATACGGCTCTTATTTATAAAAATAAATTCAGTGGCAATGGTGTTTATCTTTTCGTGCTTGAAGGAGAAGTAGAAGTAAACCTGCCTACCGGACATGCAGGTGGAGAAACATTACAAAAAAGAGATGCTAGAGAAATTTCTGATACTGATGAATTTGAAATAAACATATCAGAAGACGCTGATATTTTGGCGATTGAAGTCCCGATGTTGAAATAATCTACGTAATCCACTTAAGCTTATCTGTTTCCAAAGTATTTATAAAAGGAATATTTTCTTCCTGCGATTTATTCCATTGTTTTTTTAGCTCATAATACCAGCGGGCTTGTGTATCAGGATCACCTACCAGCATAAGTTTGGGATTTGTTTCCAGCCCTTCTTTTAGCTTTTGAAATATTCCCACATCCTGCCCAATAAAAGTTTTGCCAAGTGTTTTTAACGGAAGCCAAAATATATTGGCCACTGCAAGAGTTGTATAAAAAAAATGATTTAACTCTGTTTCATTTTCATTAAGCGGTGTTAGTGTTGTAATGGAGATCACTTCATTCTTTTCTCCCATTTTTATATGTTCAATTCTTATCCCGGGAATTTGAAAATCGATCTCTGTTGATTTTCCGCCTTTTAAAATTTTATATCCTTTTGAATTAGTTGACGGCGCATGCCGGGTCATTTTAAAACCCATTGGTGAAGGCTCAAAATATTTTTCTTTTATTTTAAGAGATTTTTTTGACCGCCAAAACCACGACTGATGAACAAAAGTAACGTGAGCAGGATCAATTAATCCAATAACTGAATGATCGATATTACAAGGCATAACCACCTTTTCAACATGCTTAAATTTTTTGTTTTCATCAAGAAGAAGATCGGGCAATTTATTTATTGGCGTGTTCTCAGTTAATTTTCTATCAGGAATGTACACCCAGATAATTCCATTTAATTCCCTGCATGGATAATTGCCTGTTTTTATTTTATTCACATTGATATTATTATCCGGTGCTAAGGCAGGTATTTCCTGGCAGGTGCCGTGTGTATCAAACTTCCAGCCGTGATAGCAACACTGAATGCACTTTCCATCAAACCATCCATACGATAATGGAACACCTCTATGCGGACAATTATCTTTTAATGCAAACGGATCACCTGCTTCGTCTCTTCCAAAAACAATTCTTTCACTTAATATTTCTTTTGCTTTTAATTTGCCTTTTTTAAGTTCAGCCCCATAAAAGGCAACATACCAAAGATTTTTAAGAAACAATCCGGCTTCAGCAGGCATGATATATAAATTAAGGTAAGATAATCAGATTAAATTGAAGGAATATCTAATTGTTTACAAATTGCTTTAGCGGTATTTCTGTTTAATTCAGTATGCCTTGGAACAGAGGATATCTTTTTATTTAAATTATTCTGATAAATATCATGTGATGCACCATGTCGGAGTAAGTTACAATTATGGTGATTAAGATGTTTAATAAATTGGCGCCTGTTCATACGCTCAACTCATAAATATTTGATGGTGCTTTTTTTCTTGTAAGAGAACTATTCCTGCTTTTTTTAGATTTTTTAAGTTCAGATTTCACTTCAAGAACTAATTTTAAAGCGTCAATAATATTTGCTTTCAGTTCTTCGATAGTTTTCCCCTCACTGATAACTTCAGGTATTTCCACAAGCTGACCTGTATAATATCCGGATGTTTTATCTTTTATTATTTTAACTTTAAGCGACATTGAATATTTTTTATAATTAGAGATACGAAATAGCTGACTGAAAATAACTAAGTAACTATGTAAAAGAGGTAATTTTTACATTTGCTTTATCCATTTCTCTTATTGCCTCAGCGATATGATTGGCATCAATACCAACTTCATTATACAATTCTTTTGGCGAGCCATGCTCAATTATCGTATCAGGAATTCCCATGATCTTCACTTCGGCTTTGTAATTATTGGCAGCCATAAATTCAAGCACAGCAGAACCAAATCCGCCTACTACTGTACCATCTTCAACAGTAATTATTTTATTGTATGTATTAAAAACCTCGTGTAGCAAATCCTCATCAATTGGTTTTGCAAAACGCATATCGTAATGTGAAGGATTTATTTTATCAGTTTTTACATCTCTTATTGCAGCCGCTGCAAAATTTCCAGGATGACCGAAAGATAAAATGGCAATATCTTTTCCGTCTTTTAATTTTCTTCCTTTGCCAATTTTAATTTCCTTCATTGTCGTTTTCCAATCTGATTTTACGGATTCGCCACGAGGATAGCGAATTGAAAATGGATTTTTAATTTTGTCTAACTGTGCAGTGTACATCAGGTCCCGCAATTCACTTTCATTCATTGGTGCACTCACAATCATGTTAGGCACGCAACGCATGTAAGCAATGTCATAACATCCGTGATGCGTAGGTCCATCTTCACCCACAAGCCCTGCCCTGTCTAAGCAAAATACCACCGGTAAATTTTGTATTGCAACATCATGCACTACCTGGTCGTATGCCCGTTGCATAAATGATGAATAAATATTGCAGAAAACTTTCATCCCCTGTGTTGCCAAACCTGCACTGAGTGTAACAGCGTGCTGCTCACAAATGCCTACATCAAAAGCACGGTGCGGCATTTTTTCCATCATATATTTTAAAGAAGAACCACTTGGCATTGCAGGTGTAACAGCCATTATTTTATCATTCTTTTCTGCCAGTTCAATTATGGTATGTCCGAATACATCCTGGTATTTTGGAGGTTGGGGAATATCAAATATTTTTTTATGAATCTCTCCTGTTACTTTATCAAACAAGCCCGGCGCATGCCATTTGGTTTGATCTTTTTCTGCAAGATCATATCCTTTTCCTTTTACTGTTTTAATGTGCAACAGTTTTGGGCCCCCAATCTCTTTCAGGTCTTTCAATGTATCAACCAACTTGGTAATGTTATGCCCGTCAATTGGTCCGAAATATCTTAGTCTTAAAGCTTCAAATAAGTTACTGCTCTTACTTATCATTCCCTTTAAGCTGGCTTCAAACTTTGATGCCATGTTGCGGGAAAAGGTTTTTCCTACCGGGAGTTTACCCAGTGCTTTCCAGAAATCATCACGAATTTTATTATACGTGTGAGAGGTGGTTATGTCGGTAAGATATTCCTTCAATGCACCAACATTAGGATCAATGCTCATGCAATTATCATTTAATATAATAAGCAGGTTACTGTTTTCTATTCCTGCATGGTTCATTCCTTCAAAGGCCAAACCCGCTGTCATAGCGCCATCGCCAATGATTGCAACATGCTGGCGGTCCGTTTCTCCTTTATAATGAGAAGCCATTGCCATACCCAGCGCTGCTGAAATAGAAGTTGATGAATGACCTACGCCAAAAGTATCGTACTCACTTTCTGTTCTTTTGGGAAATCCGCTAAGGCCTTTATATTTTCTGTTGGTTGAAAAAATATCTCTGCGGCCTGTAAGAATTTTATGCCCATATGCCTGGTGGCCAACATCCCAAACCAATTGGTCATAGGGTGTATCAAAAACATAATGCAATGCAACTGTTAATTCAACTACTCCAAGGCTTGCTCCGAAATGACCTCCATAAACACTCACTACATCAATAATATACTGTCGCAATTCATCACACAACTTTGGAAGCTGGTTACGCTTAAGCTTTTTAAGATCGGCCGGTGAATTTATTGTTTTAAGAAGAGGCCCGGGAGTGATATCCATCGTTTTAATAATATATGTAAAAATACAATTTCTAATGAGAACTTATAGTTTAGATGAGAGAGTTTAACTAAACTGCATATTGCATCATATTCAATATAAGATTAGGATCAGGACAGTTAGTAAGATATTTTTTTCGCTCGCTGTATTTACAAACGCCGGGATAATCTCCTTTGTATGTTCTGATATCTTTTATTATTTGAAAATGCAGGTGTGGCGGCCAGTTTCCATTCTCTGCGGGTTTTCCAAAATGACCGATGACATGCCCGCGAACGATATATTGAAACTCTGTCCCCTTTGCAATATCATCCAAGCTAAGATGTCCGTATAAGGTATAAAAAGTCACCGTATCTAATTGATGAAGAAGTATCAATGTAGCGCCATAATCACCAAAATTTTTATTAAAGCCAAAGCTGTGAACCATACCTCCCAAGGGAGCATATACTTTTGTGCCTTCTTCTCCCCAAATATCAATGCCTAAATGCAACCGCCTTGGCTCCTCATCAGTAATTGAAGCATCAAAAACTTTACTTCTTTCATAAAAGCCTCTTATCTCATCATAACCACCAATACCATACTTTGCTTTTTCTTTTTTCAAATTTTCCTGTACATATTTTGTAAAGATGTCTGTGTCTGCAAAATCAATATCAAACAATTCTTTATTATCATTTGTAAAATCAAAATGAATCAATTTTTCCTTTGCAGGATTAAAATCTACCACCTTATGAAAGGTATGTGAATGTGCTTTTAACCGCTCATGTAATATGTTTGCTGTTGCAATCATTTATTGTCATTATTTAATAAATTGCAAGTTCATCATTTCCCATCAAACTATATTTTTTATATGAAAAGGTTTACATGCTTTTTAACAGGGATTTTTTTTGCCTGCGTTTCATTTACGCAATCAAATCCTTTGTGGCTTAGGTATCCATCAATTTCTCCCGATGGAAAACAAATTGTTTTTAGTTATAAAGGAGATCTGTACAAAGTTTCTTCTTCAGGCGGATCAGCTTTACCACTAACATTACATACTGCACATGATTATATGCCGGTCTGGAGTCATGATGGAAAGTGGATTGCATTTGCTTCTGACCGCTTCGGGAATTTTGATGTATATGTAATGTCTTCTGAAGGCGGTGATCCAAAACGCCTTACTTATAATTCAATAGCCGATTATCCGTATGATTTTTCTCCTGATGATAAGCAAATAATTTTTGGATCGGACAGGAACGATCCCGCAAACTCTATGCGGTTTCCAACTAACAGGGTATTTCCAAAATTATATACAGTACCTGTAACCGGGGGCAGAAATGTTTTACTATCTGCTGCCGGAATGCAATACGCTCACTACAATAAAAATGGGAACAAAATTATTTTCCAGGATATCAAGGGCTTTGAAGATCCATGGCGCAAGCACCATACTTCTTCTATCACAAGAGATATCTGGACCTATGATACAAAATCAAAAGACTTTACAAAACTTACTTCTTTTGAAGGCGAGGACAGGGAACCTGTTTTTGGATCGAATGATCAATCGTATTTTTATTTAAGTGAGAAGACAGGATCACTCAATGTTTTTAAATCATCTGTTGCCGGCGCAGAAAAACAACTAACCAGTTTTAAAAATAATCCTGTTCGCTTTTTAAGCCGGGCAAACAATAACACGCTTTGCTTTACCTATGATGGGGAAATATATACAATGAATGAAGGTGGCTCACCTCAAAAAGTAAATATCAATATCACTTCAGAAAATAAAAGTAACACTGAACGTATTCTTCCTATTAACAGTGGCGCCAGTGAGGTTGAGCTTTCCCCGAATGGAAAAGAGCTTGCATTTGTATTCAGGGGAGAAGTTTTTGTTACAGCCGTAGAAGGTGGTATTACAAAACGCATTACCAGTACCCCTTACCAGGAGCGATCTGTAACATTTGCGCCTGATGGAAGAACTTTATATTATGCTGCTGAAAGAAATGGAGGATGGGATATAATGAAATCAACTATCAGCAGAAAGGAAGAGCCTTATTTTTATGCATCAACAATAATTAATGAAGAACCGGTGGTTGCTACTGACAAAGAAGAATTTCAGCCGGAAATTTCGCCTAATGGAAAAGAAATTGCATACCTGGAAGAAAGAAACACCTTAAAGGTTTATAATCTTGATAAGAAAATCTCACGTACAGTTATCCCTGCAGGACAAAACTTTTCTTATGCTGATGGCGACCAGAGTTTTACCTGGAGTCCTGACAGTAAATGGATCGCAGCAAGAAGTTCCAAGGGCAATTATGGTTCAAGCGAAATTGTTCTTTATAAAACGGACGGAACTGATGTGGGGACTGATGTTACCCAATCCGGTTTTGGAGATGTAGGACAACAATGGGCATTAAATGGGAAAGCTTTGCTATGGGCATCAGATAGGCTGGGGAAACATCCGCTTGCCTATCAGGGAACACGTGAAGATGATATTTATATGATGTTCTTTGATAAAGAAACATATGACCAGTACAATCTTAATAAAGAAGACTACGCTCTTTTAAAAGAAAAACTGGATAAAGACAAAGCTGATACAACTAAAAAAACTGATACAGCCCTTGCCCGAAAAATAAAGGAACCATTCAAGATGGATCTGACAGATCTTGACACTAGAAGAATACGTTTAACAAACGGATCAGTAAATCTTGGAAATTATAAAATGTCTCCAACCGGGGAGAAATTATTTTTTACAGCAAAATTTGAACAGGGTTATGATGTTTGGGTTGTAGACCCCCGCACACGTGAATTAAAAACGCTTGCAAAGCTGGGCGCCAACTTTGCCGTTATAGAATTAAGTAAAGATGGCAAGAGCCTTTTTGTTTTATCAGACGGAAAAATTTCTAAAATAGATCCAGAATCAGGGAAAATAACTCCTGTTGTGATGAACGGTGAAATGGTAGTGAATGATACAGAGGAAAGAGAATATATTTTTAATCATGCATGGAGGCAATTCAAAAAGAAATTCTATGATCCCAAACTACATGGAATTGATTGGGATATGTACAGAAAAACTTACGCTAAGTTTTTACCTAATATCGCAGACAATTATGATTTCCGGGAACTGTTAAGTGAAATGCTTGGTGAAGTAAATGCATCACATACGGGAGGACGTTACACACCCCGGACTGAAAACCCGGATGCCACTGCATCGCTTGGTTTATTGTATGATGAAACAGTTGGCGGTAATGGTTTGAAGATCACTGAAGTTATTTCAGGAGGTCCGCTTGATAAAGCAAATTCTAAAATAAGAGCAGGACAAACAATAGAAAAAATAGATGGCGAAAGCATTACCGGTGATTTTGACTGGGCAAAATTGTTGAACAGAAAAGCAACTAAAAATACATTACTTACGGTATACAATCCGGCCACCAAAGAAACTTTTGAGGAAGTGGTAAAGCCTATCACATCAGCCGAAGAAAATAACTTATTGTACAGGAGATGGACAAATAAAATGCGTGATATGGTTGGTAAATTAAGTGGGGGTAAAGTGGGTTATGTTCATGTACAGGCGATGAATGATGCCAGCTATAGAAATGTGTATGATGAGGTTTTAGGAAAAAATATAAACAAAGATGCATTAATAGTTGACACACGTTTTAATGGTGGTGGATGGTTGCATGAAGACTTATCCAATTTTTTATCCGGCCATCAATACATTAAATATGCGCCTTATGGTTTTACACCAAGTGGCGGCGGCGAACCGCAAGGCAAATGGTGGAAGCCAAGCTGTGTAGTTATGAATGAATCAAACTATAGTGATGCACACATGTTTCCTTATGTGTACAAAACAAAAGGTATTGGAAAATTAATTGGCATGCCTGTACCCGGTACGGGCACTGCAGTATGGTGGGAGACACAGATCGATCCTACAATGGTTTTTGGAATACCGATGATCGCAAGTATTGGCTTAAAAGAAGGAAGACCATTGGAAAATCTTCAATTGGAGCCGGACATTAAAGTACAGAACGATTATAATAAAATTTTAAACGGAGAAGATCAGCAAATTGAGGCGGCAGTAAAAGAAATGCTGAAGGAAATTAAAGACAGTAAATAAATCCTGTTTCACGGAAAGAAAATAAAGAAGCAAAGGCGCAAAGATTAATTCGTTGCGCCTTTATTTTTCTTTGCCCCTTTGCGTGAATTTTATAAACCATTATACTACCACATTCACCATTTTATTTTTAACGTAGATCAGCTTTTTTATTGGCTTATCGTCTATCCATTTCTTCATCACTTCATTTTCCAAAACAATATTTCTAACTTCATCTTCTGTGGCATCAAGGCTGATATTTATGGTAGTGCGCATTTTACCATTAATGGAGATCGGGTATTCTTTTGTTGATTCAATTAAATATTTTGGATCAAAAGTCGGAAAGGTTGCATCTAAAATGCTTCCGGTATTTCCCAGGTTATGCCATAGCTCTTCACTCACATGCGGAGCATAAGGAGTCAATAAGATCAGTAGTTGTTCTAAAACTTCTTTCTTGTTGCATTTAAGATCATGCAGTTCATTTACACAAACCATAAATGCGCTAACTGCTGTGTTGTAAGAAAAACGTTCAGTATCTTCCTCAATTTTTTTAATTGTTTTATGAAGCACTTTTAATTCAGCATCTGTAGGTTTTTCTTCAGCCCAAATTTTTCCTTTTACATCATCATAAAACAACCGCCATAATTTTTTTAAAAAACGGTGAACACCTTCAATGCCTTTAGTATCCCAGGGTTTGCTCTGCTCAACCGGGCCTAAGAACATTTCATACATACGGAAAGTATCAGCGCCGTATTTATCGATTATTTCATCAGGATTTTCGACATTGAATTTTGACTTCGACATTTTTTCAATTACCACACCGCTTAAAAAAGGTTCTCCGGTTTCTGTCATTTCTTCCTGATCCCAATCAACTTCAACTTCTCTTTCAAATATTACTTGATCTTTTTCCTCTTCCTTGTACTTTTCAAACATTGATTTAGTTAATCTTCCTTGTGCATCTATGTATCTATGAGCATTTCTTAATCTAAATCCGCCTTCAAAACGTTCTGCTTTTTTGTAGGTTATATCAGAGATAGTTTGTTGCTCTTCGAAATTTTTTTGTGTCTGAAAAGAAGATAAAAATAAGAGTGTTCCTTTTTTAGAAGCTGGTTCTACAGAATCATATGAGTCTCCTTCTACATAGAATGATTTTCCCGTTATCATTCCCTGGTTCACCAACTTCCTAAATGGCTCATCAAAACTTATTAATCCAAGGTCATATAAAACTTTAGTCCACATACGGCTGTAGAGTAAATGACCAACGGCATGCTCTGTTCCGCCCACATATACGTCTACCTGGTTCCAGTAATCTGTTGCTTTTTTACCAGCAAACTCATTCTCATTATGCGGGTCAGCATATCTTAAAAAATACCATGAAGAACCTGCATAGCCGGGCATTGTATTGGTCTCACGCCTCACCCCCAACCCCTCTCCTGCCGGAGAGGGGAGATTTACCCACTCTGTAATGTTGGCTAATGGCCCCTCACCTTCAGGTCCGGGTTTATAATTTTCTACATGCGGTAATTCAACAGGCAATTCTTTTTCATCCACAGGATATGCAATGCCATCTTTATAAATAATAGGGAAAGGCTCACCCCAATATCTTTGTCGGCTGAAGCCTGCATCCCTCATCTTATAATTTATTTTTCTTTTACCAATATCAAGCTCTTCCAGTTTATCTATCACAACACTAATGGCATCTTTCATCAGCATACCATTTAAAAAATTTGAATTGGTAAGGATTGCCTCTTTGGTAGCATTGGCTTCTTCGCCATTGTAATGTTCACCAATAATATTTGTAATAGGAATACCAAAATGCTTTGCAAAAGCAAAGTCACGCTGATCGCCACAGGGCACGGCCATAATAGCTCCTCTGCCATAGCTCGCCAAAACATATTCTGATATCCAGATCGGGATTTCTCTTCCATCAAAAGGATTGATCGCATAGGCACCGGTAAACGCACCTGTTATTTGTTTTACTTCTGTAAGACGTTCTCTTTCGCTCCTGCTTTTTACATAAGTAAGATATTTTTCTATTTCTTCTCTTTGTTGAGGGGCTGTTATTTTATTTACTAATTCATGCTCGGGTGCAAGCACCATAAAATTTACGCCGAAGATGGTGTCTGGCCGGGTGGTGTAAACATCTATTTTGGATTTCGAATTTTGAATTTTGAATTGGGCTTCTGCTCCTTCACTCTTCCCTATCCAGTTCCTTTGCATATCCTTCATCGCATCAGAAAACTCTACAGTTTCCAAC
>JAYVEA010000256.1:0-10748 GCA_043749085.1 Chitinophagales bacterium | reverse complement strand
TCGCTAAAGAATAAATAAATATTTCAATGGAAGAATATACTTTTCGTAAACTAAATAATTCAGAATTTGAATTATTAATTCCATTAATGATGGATTGTTTCGGAATGGACGTAGATATTAACTATTTTAAATGGAAATACCTTGATAATCCTTCGGGTGAGTTTATTGGGTTTATTGCGATCTCAAATAAAAATGAAATAGGCGCTTATTATGGCGTAATACCTGAACTGTACAGCATTGAAGGAGACGTTAGAACGATCTATCAATCCTGCGATACAATGACACACTCTTCACACAGGCGTAAAGGGTTATTTCAAAAATTAGCCAAACTGTGCTACGCTTATTTAGCGCAAAGCGATAAACTTTTTATTATTGGATTTGGCGGTGCACAATCAACTCCTGGCTTTTTAAAATTTGGCTGGGTAAATCCTTTTTCAATACGTTATTATTTTTTCCCAAAAATATTTTCAAGTATCCTCAAATTCACATTCCGTTTAAAATCCAGCAAACATCTTTTGGTGAGAGATGTTGATATCCATGAAATAAAAGAGTTGCTGTATGAAAGCAATTCCGAAGGCTTGATCCATTCTGTAAAAACAGAGCAGATATTTAAGTGGCGAATCTCTAATCCTCGACATGAATACAAATTAACAGGATGTATAAATAACAGCGAAGAAGTAACAGGTTATATCTGTTATTACATTACCAATAATAAAATTTTCCTATTCGATTATGCTTTTAAAACAAAAATAGATGGAAGAATATTAATTAAGGGCTTAAAAAAAACGATCTTAAATAATAAATTAAAGGGGATAGTTGCTTTTTGTCAGCAGAACAGTTATTACTCTAAGATGCTGAAGGGGCTTGGATTTATAAGTAATCCTTTTAAAAAAGGCCCTTTATCTGAAAAAACTCCTTTTATATTTTTCGCCGGTAAAGAAAAAATGGATAGGTATAACGATCCTTCAAAATGGTTAATTAATTCGTTTGATCACGATGCATTATAAATTATCAATAGCTTCTCTGTAAATTATTTTAATGAGTGAGGTTTTAAAAAAAATATTATTTATCTCTTATGATGGCTTAACTGATCCTCTGGGCCAAAGCCAGATAATTCCTTACCTCGCAGGGTTAACAAAATATAATTATGAGTTTACAATTTTAAGCTGCGATAAACCTCATCTCTATAAAAAGAATAAAGAATATGTTGAAAGGTTAATTGCTCCTTACCCTATCAAATGGGTATCTGTAGCATATCATAAAAATCCTCCTGTGCTTTCATCAGTCTTTGATTTTTATCAACTAAAAAAAAAGGCAAAAGCGCTGTACAAAAAAGAAAAGTTTGATATGGTTCATACGAGGCCCGGGGTGCCTACACTGGTTGCGCTATGGCTGAAAAAGAAATATGGAATAAAATTTCTGAATGACGTGAGAGGATTTTGGGCTGATGAAAGAGTGGATGGTGGAATGTGGAATTTAAGAAATCCCGTTTTTAAAAAAATATATACCTTTTTTAAGCAGCATGAATATGAATGCATTGAGATGTCGGATTATACTACCTGTCTTACGTATCATGCAAAAAATGAACTGCATACCTGGAAGAATGTTTCTCATCAGCCGATCCCTATTGAAGTAATTCCATGTAGTGTAGATCTACAACTTTTTAATCCAAATAATATTGATTCAACATTGAAAAATGAATTAAAAAATGAACTGGGAATTAAAGATGATGATTTTATTGTAAGTTATCTTGGATCTATAGGCGGGTGGTATCTTACAGATGAGATGATGCAGTTCTTTATAACTTTATTGGTAAAACTTCCGCAAACAAAATTTTTATTTATCTCTCCGCATCGGCATCAGGTAATTATTGATACGGCCAAAAAGTATAATATTCCGGCTGATAGGATAATTGTAAAAAAAGGAGCCCGCCACCAAATTCCCATGCTGTTATCCTTCAGTAATTATTCTTTATTTTTTATTAAACCCTGTTACTCAAAGATCTCATCTTCTCCAACAAAACATGGAGAAATAATGGCAATGGGGATACCCGTTATCACCAATGCAGGCGTAGGAGATGTAGAAGAAATTACAACCAGATATAATGCTGGTATTGTACTAAAATCATTAGATAAAATTGAATACGAGAAGGCAGCGGGGGTAATTGCTCATGGAAAAATTTTTAACAGCGAAGAAATTATCTCAGGGGCAAAAGAGTATTACGATCTTGAAACAGCTATACAAAAATACCTATACGTTTATAAAAAAATATTGAACTAGTATTCTACAGCTTCTTCCCTAACCCATGCCAGTAAGGAGTTTTATCACTTATCACAATCTCACCTAACCCTGAAGCGCTCATCATTTCCTCTACCTGTCTTCGGGTAAATCTTTGTTCCCGGCGTGTTCCAAAACGATCAAGCGCATCGTTGCGCAAAACAAAAAAAGATTTATTCTTATAAGAACTTAGAGGTAATTTATTGGCAAATTTTTCAAAACCCAGTGATGATATAAAACGTACCAGCAACACCATTGGAAGATAAATTACCGCTGCCAGAATATCACAGATAAAACTTTTTGCCTTTGCAGGAAGGCTGCTAACTATTTTTCTGATTATGTTGGTAACCTGGAATAATAATTTGAATCCAATTCCCCTGTTATCAAGATTGTAATACAGGTAACAATAAAAATAGCCTCCTTGCTTAACTTTTTTCACGCAATCAATCATTGCTTTTTGTGTATCAGGTATATGATGCAATACGCCAACACTCATTGCAAAATCAAACGTGTTATTATCAAAGGGTATGGTTTCAACAGAAGCTTTGGTAAGGCGGATATTATCGATATTGCCTAATAATTTATCCGCTGCTATTACAGCATTGCTGGGATCTATGGCCTCTACAAAACCCGCCCTTGTGCTTAAATATTTTGTCCACCGTCCTGTTCCACAACCTATATCAATTGCATAAGTATTTTTATTAACGATATTATCATCTAGTATATCAAAATATTCTTTTACAAATTTGTCAATTGTATCATCGGTATAATTCTGAAACTTCAACCATTCTTTACCGAAATCTTCCACTACAGTATGATCAATATTAGTTCCCTCAGTAGAAAAGAGTGCGATCTCCCTGTTTTCACCTTTAATATATTTTGTGGGAATTTTATTATAAGTAACCTTCATATAAATGGCAACAAAAGTAATGTATGTATATTTATTTTTCGATCCTGACAGCCTTGATACATGCCAGTTTTTTTAGGTAAAAACTTGATTTTAATTTGTTTATTTTTAACGCATCTAAAAAAATAAAATTGCAATATCGGTTTTTAATTATTGGGGCCGGGTTTTCCGGATCTGTTTTGGCTAACAGGCTTGCCAATAAATTAGATTGTACTATTGATGTATGGGACGAGAGAGAACATATAGGTGGCAACTGCTATACAGAACGGGATAAAGAAACCGGTATAATGGTTCATAAATACGGACCACACATTTTTAATACAAATAATAAAGAGATCTGGGATTTTGTAAACAGCTATGTCGAATTCAGGCCTTATGTACACAGGGTAAAAGCCATGAGCAAAGGAAAAGTATATTCACTTCCTGTAAACCTGCAAACCATCAACCAGCTTTTTAATAAAACCTTTACGCCTGCCGAAGCAAAGGAGTTTCTTGAGACACTTACGGACAAAACTATTTCCGAACCTAAGAATTTTGAAGAGCAGGCATTGCGATTTATTGGTAAGGAATTATATTATGCTTTTTTTTATGGCTATACTAAAAAACAATGGGGATGCAAGCCTACAGAGTTACCTGCATCCCTTTTAAAAAGAATACCGGTGCGATTTAATTATGATGATAATTACCATACCAATATTTATACAGGCATACCTGTAGATGGCTATACTGCTCTATTTGAAAAGCTGCTTAACCATAAAAACATACAGGTTGAATTAAATAAAAAGTTCAATTCATTTATAGATACTGCTGCCTACGATCATATATTTTATACAGGTCCGGTTGATGCTTATTTTAATTTTAAGTATGGCAGATTAGGATATCGTACTGTAACTTTTGAAAAGTTTACAAAGAATGGAGATCACCAGGGAGTAACACAAATTAATTATTGCGATGAAGATATACCTTATACCAGGATAGCAGAGCATAAGCATTTTACACCCTGGGAAACCCATGATATGACTGTTTACTTTAAAGAATACAGTAAAGAGACAGGGAAGGATGACATTCCTTATTATCCAAAAAGGCTGGAGGCAGATAAAAATTTATTAATGAAATACCGCAAAGATGCTATGGATCTTAAACGCGTTTCATTTCTAGGAAGGTTAGCTACTTACAGGTATATGGATATGCATCACGTAATTGGAGAAGCATTAAATTTTGTTGAGAATTTTATTACTGCAATAAATAATAAAATTCCTGTTCCTGTTTTTCCTAATGCCGAACATTAAGAATTTTAAAATATTAATTAGCGGGCTTTCATAAACATTACTTTAAGAATTAAATTATTACCTGCCAATGGAGAATGGAACCTTTGTTATTTCCCTCGATTTTGAAATTTATTGGGGGGTAAGAGATGTATTAAAAATAAGCCAATATAAAAACCAGCTGCTTGGCGTTCGCAAAGCTATACCTGATATGCTTGAGTTATTTTCAAAATACAATATCAATGCAACTTTTGCTACCGTTGGGTTTTTATTTTTTAATAATAAAAAAGAATTATTAGCAGGCCTTCCGGGCAAAGTTCCGGTTTATTCAGATCCGGGTTTATCCCCCTATAAAGATAATTTTGTAGAGGTTGGAGATAATGAAGAAGCAGATCCTTTTCACTTCGGTTTTTCGCTTATTGAAAAAATTCAACAATTTGGGCAGGAAGTAGCTTCCCATACTTTCTCACATTATTATTGTTTGGAAGAAGGGCAAAATATTGAAGATTTTAGAGAAGATATAAAGGCAGCAAAAAATATTGCTGCAAAAAAAGAAATTGTATTAAAGAGTATAGCGTTTCCCCGAAATCAGTACAACGAAGCATACTTAAAAATCTGCAGGGAAGAAGGTTTTACATCATTCAGGGGTAATGAAAATACATGGATTTATAAACCTCATAAACACGAAAAAGAAACTTTCATTCGTCGTATTTTCAGGTTTATTGATTCGTATATAAATCTAACAGGTCACCATTGTTATACAACTGAGTACATGAAGTCAAGCAATCCTGTAAACATACCATCCAGCAGGTTTTTAAAACCCTACTCCAAAATATTTGCATTTTTAGATAGAATACGGTTACAAAGAATTAAAAAAAGTATGTCCTATGCCGCTGAAAATAAATTATGCTATCACTTATGGTGGCACCCTCACAACTTTGGAATTAATTTGCACGAAAATCTTGCTTTCCTGGAGAAAATATTACAGCATTATAAAAAATTATCGAAACAATATCAATTTTCCAGTGTTAGTATGGGGCAATTAGCAGAACTTTTAAATAAGGAAAATGAATGATAAAAAGATTGTAATGCTTGCAGGTCAGGGAAATTCCACCAACATTCTATACCATGCTTTAAAGGATGAATTTACAATTTCAACTATCATTTTAGAAAAGCCAATAAGTAAAAAAGAGTTTTTAAAAAAAAGAATTAAAAAGCTCGGTCTATGGCAGGTATTTGGACAAATATTATTTCATCTTATAATTGTAAAATTTCTAAATCTCACTTCATCTAAAAGAAAAAACGAAATATTAAAGGAATACCGGTTGAAAAATCATCTTCTACCTGCAGACAAAATCATTAATATAAATTCGGTTAATGATAATGACTGCTTAAAACACTTACAAAATATTAATCCCGATTTAGTAATTGTAAACGGAACAAGAATAATTTCAAAGAAAACTTTGTCTTCGGTAGATGCACCGTTCATTAATATCCATACGGGCATAACACCCATGTATAGAGGCGTTCATGGTGGTTATTGGGCATTGGTTAATAATGACCCGGATAATTGCGGGGTAACAATTCATCTGGTAGATAGCGGGATTGATACAGGGGGTATTCTATACCAAAAAAAAATAACCCCTGCCAAAAGCGATAACTTTGTCACTTATCCTATACTCCAATTAGCTGAGGGAATATCTTATATGAAAATGGCCATAAGAGACGTATTAAAAAATTCTGCCACCCCAAAAAAAACTAAAAAACATAGCCGGTTATGGTATCATCCCACAATTTGGCAGTATCTATATAACCGCATTAGTAAAGGAATTAAATAAATACCTAAAATTTATTAACAATAACTATAGATTGTTTAGCGTTAATAAGATATCCAATCATCCAAAAACCACGAGATAAATGGACAAGGTCATCGCCGTGATTGTTACTTATAATCGCCAACAATTACTATCTAACTGCATTACAGCTCTAAAAAATCAAACCCGTAAAATTGATTGTATACTGGTTATCAATAATGGAAGTACTGACGAAACCGAAAATTGGTTAAATAACGAGGGTATTGATCATATATCACAGGAAAACTTAGGTTCCGCAGGTGGATTTTATACTGGTATTAAAACAGCATACGATAGGGGATATAATTGGATGTGGCTTATGGATGATGATGGATATCCAAAGGAAGATGCATTGGAAAAACTTTTAGAAGATGACAGCGAAGAACTTTTGCTTAGAAATTGTGCTGTAATAAATAAAGATGATAAAAAAAGCTTTGTATGGAAAACATTACACTACAAAAGCATAGATGAGGTTAAAAGCAAAGTGATACAAAATATTGCACATCCATTTAACGGCACCCTATTGCATAGGAAAATTGTAGAACGGGTAGGATTTCCAAATCCCCGGTTATTTTTATGGGGTGATGAAACTGAATATTATTACAGGATAATAAAAAAGAATGCAATACCCTTTTGCACAATAACTAACAGCATACATTATCATCCGGCAACAGCATTTTCTTATAAAAAAGACTGGGAATATAAAAATGGATGGAAAATGTATTATTACATCCGTAACAGGTTTCATATACACCGCAGTAAATTTTCGGCTGCTGCACCATTTGCATATATAATGTATGCCGGTTTTTTATTAGCATTTGGTGCTATTACATTGGCTTTTCAAAAAACTGACAGGATAAAAAAGCTTGCCTTTATTTTGTGGCCCGCCAAAGATGCATTACAAAATAATTTTATTGCTACTCCTGCATATATTTTACAGCGCCTTGAAACCAAAGCTGCTCATGACTTACACCCTAAGATCAGCAATTATTTCAACACATTAAAAAATTCAATTGCACACAGGCAATCACTAACCTTACACCAACTTGAAAAAGCCTAACCTAAAAAGCAATGGGCTATACTGACTTTATCTTATTCCCTTTTTACCTTGCCTTTTTTGCATTTATATTCAGCAGGCTTAGAAAAAATTATAAAGACCCTCTTCTAAAAAAATATCATAAACAGGGTTTTTGGATAAAAATAATTGGCTGCATAGCGTTCACCATATTTAACGCATATATTTCGCCCGGAGATTCTACAGGGTTATACCACCAGGAAGGAGTAAATATTTACCATTTAATTCAAAAGGACTTTAGTAACATTAACCTGTTATTTTCCGAAGGAAAGAATTTTGATGAATCATTATTAAGAGATCCGGGAAATGCAGGATATTTTAAATCCCCCAATAATTTTTTAGTAACTAAGATCGTTGCAATGTTTTGTTTTGTAACATTTGGTAAATACATGATAATAAATCTTTTCTTTGCCCTAATAGCATTTACCGGTGCATGGAAATTATTTTTATTTTTCTACGAGCAATATCCCCAACTACATAAGAAATTTGCAATAGCAATTTTATGGTTACCAACTTTTGTATTTTGGAGTTCGGGAATTTTAAAAGATAGTATTTGTATTGCATCACTTGGGTGGATCACCTATGGCCTTTATGAAATTTTTTATAGAAAAAAAAATTTCATAAAAAATATAGCGATCGTTATTTTTTTCAGTTATCTGATAATTATCCTAAAAATTTATATCCTTATCTCTTACGTGCCTTTCTTTATGCTGTTTATTATCCTTAAAAATATAGGCAACATACGTAATGGGCTGCTAAAATATATGTTAGCACCGGCATTAATTTTAGGAAGTATGTATGGCTTTACTAAAGCCTTAAACTCATATGGAGACGAATTAGGACAGTTTGCGGTAAAAGATCTTACCAAGAGTATAAAGAGATATAACAAAGCATACGAAAACCAGGCTAATTCAGGTACTGCTAATTCTAATTTTTCTTTAGGAGTTGAATTTGATGGTACAATGACAGGACTTGCAAAGTTGGCTCCTGTGGCAATTTCTACAACTTTTTTTCGACCATTTTTATGGGAATCACATAAACCATCAACTTTACTTTCTTCTATTGAAGCACTATTATTAATGTTATTTACACTATATATAATTTTTAAAGCAGGGCTTTTTAATTTTTTTAAATTGATAACACGTGACCCTTTAATCATGTATTGCTTTTTGTTTTCGTGTGTTTTTGCATTATTTGTTGGCGCCAGCACCTTAAATTTTGGCTCTTTGGTCAGATATAAAATCCCCTGTGAGCCATTTTATCTGATTTCTTTATTTCTTATACATGAAACTATAAAACAAAGAAGTTGTAAAAAGACTATAATAAAACCTGCTGTTGCTATGGGCGAACCCGTTTTTCATAATGAAAAAACCACTCCACAGTTATCTTTATCTTAATTCCTTTGAGGAATATGCAGTTAATTTGCTTAAGCGAAATTAAATATACATGTGTGGAATTGCAGGTGCACTAAACTTTAATCTTTCTCCTAATACCATAAACGCTACCATGTCTCATCGGGGTCCTGATGAACAGGGTGGCTATACATCAGGACAGGTAAATTTTTTTCATTTACGACTTTCCATTTTAGATATTGGCGGAGGTAAACAACCGATGCATCTTGATGATAAATACACGATAATCTTTAATGGAGAAATCTATAATCATAAAGAGCTTCGAAAACAATTTAATATAGAAGGAAAAACATCCTCTGATACAGAAACATTATTGCTTTTATATCGCCGCTTTGGCACCGAATTTCTGCAATACCTGGATGGTATGTTTGCATTTGCCATACACGATAAAGAAAAAAATAGTGTTTTTATTGCAAGAGACAGAGCCGGTAAAAAGCCATTGTACTATTATAAGGATACCGAAAAAATAGTTTTTGCAAGTGAACTAAATTGCTTACAAGGAATGCTTCCTTTGCAAATGGAAGAGGCCAATTTTTATCATTATTTGCGGCTCGGTACTTTTTACCGGCAATTTACTCCGTATAAAAATGTAACTGAACTGAAGGCGGGAAATTTTATCGTTATTGATTGCGATACCTTACAAATACAACAAACACGTTGGTGGAATATTCATGATTTTTATTTGAAAGAGAATAATGATCCATTTGACAAAGCGCTTGAGACAGTTGATACAATTCTGCATACTTCAATAAAAAGAAGGCTTGAATCCTCCGACCTTGAAGTAGGCTGTTTTTTAAGTGGCGGTATAGATAGCGGGCTGGCAACAGCAATAGCCAGTGAGTACAATCGTAATGTAAAAACATTTACTGTTTCTTTTGATGGTGAATATAATGAAGCGCCCCTTGCAAAACTGGTAGCTGATAAATACAGTACACATCACACAGAAATAAATATATCGTTTACTAAACTGGAAAGGGATCTTGAAAAAATTCTTTGTAATTATGGAGAGCCGTTTTTCGACAGCTCTGCCATACCAAGTTATTATGTAAGCCGTGAAGCAAAAAAATACCTGACTGTAATTATTAATGGTGATGGCGCTGATGAATTATTTGGTGGTTACCGCCGTTATGTGCCGTTTTCAAAATATGATTTTTTTAAAAAGAATTTACTGGTAAAAAATGGAGCTTCCTTTATAAAAAAAATATTACCTCCTTCTGATAATAAAAGATCTAAATACAATTATTTATACCGGCTTGCAGCCCTGGCCTCAAAATCACAATTAGAAATTTACTTATCAGCAGGCGTAGATATTTTTGAAGATTTTGAAGAAAATATTATCGCAGATTATGATTATCTGGAAGATATAAAAATGGATTTTGATATAATTGCAGTCAGTAAATTATCCGGATTAAAAAAGATAATGAATATGGATTTTGATACTACTCTTTTCAGTGATCTATTGGTAAAGATGGATATTGCAACAATGGCAAATTCATTAGAAGGGCGCAGCCCGTTTTTATCAAAAGAAATATTGGAATATGTACCCGGGATAAATGATAAATATAAAATAAACGGCGGCACTACTAAATATCTTTTACGTCAGCTTGCCAAAAGATACTTACCGGAACAATTAATAAATCAACCTAAGCGGGGTTTTGAAATACCTTTAAAAGATTGGGTTAACGGGTTATTGAAAGATATTATAAATGATTATATTAATTCTCCAGGTTCCCTGAATAAAAAATTAATAGCACCACAGTTTGTAAATAATCTGTTGGATAATAAAGTGAACATTTCGCAGGAAAAACGAGCTAAAATTTTATGGACCATATTCTCAATGGAAGTCTGGTATAAAAAAATTTATCTCATTAATTAATTTGAAGGAATGCCCAAAACACTCATAAGAATAACCACAGTTCCCATGGCTTTTAAAGTATTATTGGCCGGGCAGCCAAAGTT
>JAYVEA010000255.1:0-10754 GCA_043749085.1 Chitinophagales bacterium | reverse complement strand
TTACAAATCCATGAAGTCCATCTAAAAATCCACGTTTTAAAAAGTACGATTTAATAAAAACGAAACAGGGAGAGAATAACATCTTAAAAAAATAATTTTTTTTCCCTTTGCTTTTTAATTCAATGGCGCCAATAGTTGTGTAATAATTTGCTTTGGTAACATAATGTTCAATAGATCGATAGGAATAATGTTGTATGTGGCCGTTCAATCGCAATACAGGGTAGCCTGCTGGTATTATTAAGGATTCATGAACTAAATTTTCACTCCACCAGACTTTGGTTTTATCAAACAATCTTTTTTTATAGTTGGGATATTCCAATCCATGCTTAAGAAATTTTCCAAAATAAAAATTAAGAAGAGGAAATTCATAAACTCCCTTAAGTCCATCTTGTTTAAGGAATTTTATTTCTTCTATTGCCTCACCCGTCAATACCTCATCAGCATCCAGTGCGATTATATAATTATTGGTTGCCTGCTCAAGTCCAAAATTTTTTTGAGGGCCAAACCCTTTCCATTCCAATGAAAATATCTTTGCACCAAAATCTTTCACTATCTCAATTGTTCTGTCTGTTGAAAGAGAATCTACAATAATAATTTCCTCTGCTACTTTCTGTATCGCCTGCAGGCATCTGCCAATATTTTCTTCCTCGTTCCTTGTAATTATAACAGCACTTACCGGATGCATGTTTTTCTTCAAAAATAATTCAATTAAACTGTAAACAAATTTTCGTTCGTAGTTTTGCAGGCATCTTTTTAAACGGGGCAGATGACCAACTTCATTCCTATCTTTCCTTTATCAATTGTAGTATATCCGGGTGAGGATCTAAATCTGCATATTTTTGAACCGAGGTATAAACAGTTGATTACAGAATGTATTGCTGCAAAAAAAGCTTTTGGTATTCCTACGGTTATTGGTAATAATATGAATGATATGGGTACGCTGGTTGACATAACTGAAGTAAGCAAAATTTATGACAATGGAGAGATAGATATTAAAACAAAGGGTCAAAAAGTTTTTAGAATACTGGAAGTAATAAAAGAAATTCCGGATAAATTATATAGCGGTGCAATTGTAAATTATCCTAAAAATGTAGAACACGGCAATCGACTTATTATGCAAAAAGTTATTAAGGCGATACGTGAGTTACATAAACTTTTAAAGGTCACCAACAAATTCAATAAACCTGAGAATGAATTATGGAGCTATGATGTGGCACATCATGCAGGACTTTCTTTAGATGAAGAGTATGAAATTTTAGGTTTGATGAATGAGCTGCAAAGGCAGGAATATTTAAAGCGCCATCTTGCTAAAGTATTACCTGTAGTTGCAGAAATGGAAACGTTAAAAGAGAAAATAAAACTCAACGGACATTTTAAAAATTTAGAAGGATTAAATCTATAGAATCTCAAATCTCAAATCATATTAATTGACTACACTTTGTTTTGATTTTGGCAATACGCGTTTAAAATGCGCAGTATTTAATAATTCTTCCATAGCAGAAGTTATCTCACTGGACAATGATAATGATGATACAATTGAAAACCTTGTTAAGAAATATAAACCTCAACGAACCATTTTATCTTCTGTAATTGAACATAAACCCAACCTGGAAAAAATTCTTTCTGCTTCTTCCGGATTTCATAAGCTTTCTCACCTTACTAAATTACCATTTACAACGCCTGTGGGTAAACCCGAAACTATCGGCGCAGACAGGCTTGCATTATCAGCAGCAGCCGTTTATTTTCATCCGCAGAAAAATAATCTTGTAATTGGTTTGGGCTCCTGCATTACCTACAATTTTATAAATAGATACAATCAATTTTTAGGCGGAAGTATTTCTCCCGGAATGGAGATGCGTTTCAGATCATTACAAACTTTTACCGCTAAACTTCCATTAATTCAACCTGACCCAATAGATGTGGGTTGGAATTTTCCGTTGATAGGCTATGATACCAAAACAAATATTTTAAGTGGTGTATTGTTGGGCATGGCAAAAGAAATTGATGGAATTGCAGAAGCTTATGCTGAAAAGTTCAGCAATTTTAACGTGCTTTTAACCGGTGGTGATGCTGCTTATTTTGCCCGGCATCTTAAAAACAAGATATTTGCCGACCCTGATTTGATCTTTAAAGGTTTGTATGCAATTAGTGAATATAATGATGATGCCAAAACGTAAACTGTTTGCCCTCGTGCTTTTTGCACTTCCGCTTTTTACTCTGTCACAGGATAATTCTCCTTATTCCCGTTATGGCATTGGCAATTTAGCGCCACAGGGAAATATTTTAAATCGTGGAATGGGCGGAATTTCTGCCGGATATTCTGATGCTGCAACTATAAATTATATTAATCCGGCAAGTTATGGCAAGCTTGTTTATACTACATTAGATATAGGAGTACAGGTAGATACACGAACATTAAAAAGCACAACTCCCGTAGGAAAATTTACCAGTAATAATGCAGTTATTTCTTATTTACAACTGGGGTTTCCTTTACTAAATGGCAATAAAAAAGCAATTCAAAAAAAGATAGGATGGGGAGTTAACCTTGGACTAAGGCCTGTTAGTAAGATCAATTATAAAATTGAAAATCTTAGCCGTAATTCTAACATTGATAGCCTTGCCACCCTATATGAAGGCAGTGGAGGCTTAAATGAAGCTTCTGTAGGCACAGGCGTTCAAATAAAGAATTTTAGTATCGGTTTTAATGCAGGCTATCTCTTTGGTAATAAATCATACAGTACCCGGCTGATATTTATAAATGATACTGTAAATTATCTTAAATCAAATTCGGCTACAAAAACTTCTATCGGGGGCCTTTCTTTTAATGCAGGCGCTCAATACGCAATTCAATTAAAAAAGGGCGATACGGTAAAGGGAGTTTTGCGAATAGGAGCATATGGAAATCTGCAAAAAAAATATGGTGCATCACAGGATATTTTAAGGGAAACTTTTTCATATAATTCTGCAACAGGCAGTACTGAACACCTTGACAGCGTATATCAAAAAAATGCTCAAAAAGGAAATGTTCAATTACCGGCTACATATGGCATAGGCTTTACTATGGAAAGAGAACATTGGTTATATGGTATTGATTTTGAAAAAACCAATTGGGATAATTACAGGTTCTATGGACAGAAAGACCTTGTAAAAAATACCTGGACAATGAAAGCAGGCTTTCAGTATTTTCCGGCGCAAAGCAATTCAAGGAAATATAGCCAGTTTATAAAGTACAGGGCAGGTGTTTCTTTTGGACCTGATTATATAGTAGCTGATAAAAAGCTTCCACAATTCGGAGTTTCTGTTGGTGCAGGCTTCCCATTAAGATTAAGACAGGCTTTTTATGAAACTCAAAAATCTGTTATGAACGTAGCGCTCGAATATGGTAATCGTGGAAATAATAATAATAATATCCGTGAAAATATTATGCATATAAGCGTTGGGTTTTCACTAAGTGATATCTGGTTTAGAAGGTATAAGTATCAATAAAAATCTTCCTTGCTCTCATTTTGAAGGATAAGCTGGGGTGAGGGATTAATAAAATGAGGTTCCATCATCCATATAAAATAAACCTTGCAGCAGCCCTTATAATGGGCTGCTTTTTTATTGCCGGCTGTGAAAATTCTCAACAACAATTGCATGAATTAACCTCAAGACGCATCGGAGTAGAAGAGGGCAGGGGAATAAAAATAAATTATAGTATTGGCGGAAAAACTAAGGCAGTACTTACCGCAGCCCTTATGCTCCGCTACCAGGATACAGTACCTTATATTGAATTCCCTAAAAGCATACATGCTGATTTTTACAATGATAGCCTTACTATAGAAAGCAGGCTGGATGCACTTTATGGAAGATATATGGAAACAGAAAGCAAGGTTTATTTACGCGACAGCGTCCGTTTGTTTAACAGGAATGGCGATACTTTATATTGTAACGAATTATATTGGGACAGGAACAGGGTAGGCAATGAGTTTTATACTGATAAACCTGTGCGTATCCGTACCAACACTCATATTATTGATGGCACAGGTTTGCAGGCCCCACAGGACTTTAGCGGCTGGAGCATTTACCATCCCAAAGGCTTTATAAAAGTTCCTGCGTCAGATTTTCCTCAATAATGTAAAGAACAAATTTGCCAATGACATTTGGATTTAAATTTGATGGTGTAATAAAAACAAAACCAGTCTACCTGAAAATTGATTTCTAAAACTTAAAAAAAATAAAATATGAGCAGACATGCAACAGCAATTTGGCAAGGCAGTGGTAAAGAAGGAAAAGGGAATCTTACTACACAAAGCACTGTTTTAGATAAAGTGCAGTATTCTTATAAATCGAGGTTTGAAGAAGGGCCGGGAACGAACCCGGAAGAGCTAATTGCAGCCGCACATGCAGGCTGTTTTACAATGAAACTTAGTTTTGTATTGGGGGAAGCAGGTTTTACCCCTGATGAAATTGAAACTAAATGTGACATCACACTCGCAAATGGTGCAATCACTAAGTCACATTTAACAGTAAAAGCAAAGGTCCCCGGCATTGATAAACAAAAATTTGATGAGTGTGCCGAAAATGCAAAAGCCAATTGCCCCGTTTCTAAAATATTGAATACAGATATTTCCATGGAAGCTTCATTGGCATAAAATTTTTTACCGCTGTTTTATTAATTCCCGCTTAGGCGGGAATTTTTATTTTTATTAAACAAATATTTGATAAAATCAAACATTTGTTTAATTTTGCATTCTTTTTCATGGCTTATAACGATAAACATATACAAATAATAGAAACAGCTGAGAAACTTTTTTCTGGAAAAGGCTATGAAGCCACCACAGTACGGGATATAGCGGAGGTGGCTAACGTAAACATTGCTATGATCTCCTATTACTTTGGATCTAAAGAAAAATTGTTAGAGGCCGTTTTTAACCACCGCATGGGGAACATAGGAATGAGGGTGGAGAGCTTGCTTAAAAATGATTCACTTACACCACTTCAAAAAGTTGATATCCTGATTGATGAGCATATTGAAAGAGTTGTTCAGCATGAAGGCTTTTATAAAATAATGTTATGCGAACAGGTAATTAATAAAAATCCTGTCATAATAAAACTGCTCTCACAAATAAAAATGCGTAATGCAGAGCTGATAAATAAACTGATTATTGATGGGCAGAGAAAGGGGGATTTTAAAAAGAATATTGATGTGGTATTACTTATGAGTACATTAATAGGAACAGTTATACAGGTATTGATCAATCAGTCTTTTTACAGGGATTTTAATAACCTGAAAAAAATGCCAGGTAAAGAATTTGAGGATACGATTCAAAAGAAATTAAGTGTTCATGTAAAAAAAATATTTAAAGCAATACTAATAAATGAAGCATAAAATATTTATAAGAATATGGGTTATATTATTTGCGGTTTTTGTTGGAGGGGTTGCAATGTCCCAACAGCAAAGAGCACTAAATCTAAAAGAAGCAATCGATCTAAGTATCAAAAACAGCAAGCAATTAAAAGGTTCCAAGGCAAGAATTGATGTGGCTCTTGCGCAGGTAAAAGAAGCAGAAGAAAATCGTTTGCCCAACTTTAATGTAAGCAGTTCTTACTTAAGATTGAACAGTGCAAATATTGATCTGAAATCAAATTCGAATAATAGTTCAGGGAATGGATCATCTCCAAAAATTTCCCAGGCATTGTATGGTATTGCGAATTTGTCCTATCCAATTTACCAGGGCGGAAGAATTAAATATGCCATTGAATCAGCTAAATATTTAGAAGAAGCAGCAAAACTCGATGCAGATAATGACAGGGAAGCTGTGATATTAAATACGATGAATGCTTACACCAATTTATACAAAGCAGGTGCAGCAATAAGTGTTGTAAGAGAAAGTTTAGGATCGTCCCGCCAAAGAGATATAACCTTTTCACGACTGGAACAAAATGGCATACTGGCAAGAAATGATCTTTTAAAAGCGGAGCTGCAAACATCTAACATTGAGCTTTCTTTATTAGATGCAGAAAATAACTGGAGACTGGCAAATATCAATATGGATCTTATGCTTGGCCTGCCTGAAAATACAGAACTGGCTATTGATACAACACTGTTTCAACAAACAACTGCAATTAAAAATATTGATGAATATGAGCAGTTGGCGATTCAAAACAGGAAAGATATACAGGCGCTTTCATTCAGGAAGAAAGCTGCTGGCACTGCAATAAAATCTGCCAGAACAGAATGTTATCCAACCATTGCTTTAACCGGTGGATACATTGCTGCGTATGTTCCGAATTTTATAACAATAACAAATGCTATTAATGCGGGAGTTGGAGTTCAATACAATCTTGCATCACTCTGGAAAACCAATACCAGGCTGCAACAGGCAAAAGCGAGAGAACAGGAAATACAGGCAAATGAAGAACAATTGAATGATGTGATCCGGCTGCAGGTAAACCAGGATTACCAAAATTATTTATTAAGCCAGAAAAGAATTGATGTTTATCAAAAAGCATTACAGCAGGCCGCGGAAAATTTCAGGATAACAAAAAATAAATATGACAATAGTCTTGCTAATGTAACTGACCTGTTGGATGCAGACGTCGCATTAACTCAGACAAAATTAAACCTGTCTCTATCACATGCTGATGCTGTTCTTGCATATAATAAATTACTTCATACAACCGGACTTATAAGTTCAGAATAAAAGAAATTAATTATGGAAACAAACGTAACTGAGAAAAAAGTTAAACATACCAAGGAAAAAACACCTAAAAAGAAAAGCAAAACATTCATTATTGTTTTGGCATTGCTGGTAATTTTTGGTGCATGGTTTAGCTTAACTAAGTATGTACATGGTCTGCATCATGAAGAAACGGATGATGCACAGGTGGAAGCTAATATCAGTCCTGTGATACCAAGAGTTTCAGGTTATGTGTTGCAGGTTCGGGTAAGCGATAATCAACGGGTTAATAAAGGAGATACATTGGTGATACTTGATGACAGGGACCTTAAATTAAAAGTTGATCAGGCGGAAGCGGCACTTGCAACTGCGCAAAGTAATCTTGCTTCAGCAAAGGCTACAACCAATGCAGCATCTTCAAATATTGCTTCGTCACAAGCAGCGGTATCTACTGCCAATGCACAGATTGAAACAGCACGTGTAAATGTTTGGCGCACTACGCAGGATTATAACCGTTATGCAAATCTTATAAAAGATCATTCAGTAACACAGCAGCAATATGAGCAGGCGCTGGCAGCAAAGCAAACCGCGGAAAGGCAGTTACAGGTTTTAATAGATCAGAGAAACCAGGTTGCACAACAAACAAATGTTGTGTCATCCCAAACTACTGCTACGTCCCAACAAATAGGAATTGCTTCTTCGGTGATAAAGCAAAGACAGGTGGATGTTGAGAATGCAAAGCTTGAGCTTTCTTATACCGTAATAACTGCTCCTGCAAATGGTTTGGTGTCAAAAGTAAATGCGCAGCCCGGGCAGTTTTTGCAGGCAGGACAGGCTTTATTCAGTATTGTACTGAATGATGATATTTGGGTGGTGGCCAATTTTAAAGAAACACAATTCAATAAAATGAAGATCGGACAAAAAGTAACTGTACATGCAGATGCATTCCCGGGTCATAGCTTTGATGCACAGCTCACATCTTTTTCTCCCGCAACAGGTGCGCAATTTGCTTTATTGCCTCCGGATAATGCCAGCGGAAATTTTGTAAAGGTTGTTCAACGGCTCCCGGTAAAAATTGAATTCACAAATAAAAGTGATTCATTAATTAAACAGATACGGCCGGGTATGAATGTTAGCGTTGATGTTCATCTTGATTAAAAACATGAGACTTGAAACTTCAGACGTGAGAATATTAAGACCAATGTTTTTCGTTTCACTTCTCACATCTGACGTCTCACGATAATTTACTACAATAATAAAAATACCAACGAGATTAAATGCAGCAACAGAATTTATTGGTAGAGTATGGCGCAAGAAGAGTTATAATCACAATAACCGCGATCTTTTGCGCATTGCTGGAAATTGTTGATACTACCATCGTAAATGTTGCATTGAATGATATGAAGGGAAACCTTGGCGCCACATTAAATGAAGTGGGCTGGGTGATTACGGCATATGCAATCGGTAACGTTATCATCGTACCAATGACAAGCTGGCTATCGCAACAATTCGGAAGACGCAATTATTTTGCAGCATCTATAATTCTTTTCACAGTTTGTTCTTATTTATGCGGTAATGCAAGTGGCATCTGGGAGCTTGTTGCCTTTCGTTTTATTCAGGGTTTGGGCGGCGGCGCATTGCTGGTTACCTCTCAAACAATTATAACTGAAAGTTATCCTCCTGAAAAACGCGGAATGGCGCAGGCAATTTATGGCTTAGGTGTTATCATCGGCCCCACATTAGGGCCGCCATTGGGAGGATACATTGTTGACCATTTTTCGTGGCCCTATATTTTTTATATTAATATCCCTATCGGTGTAATTGCAACTTTATTAACCCTGCAGTTCGTTCGCAGCCCTAAGTTTGGCGCAAAAAAATTATTAAAAGAAGTAGACTTTTTAGGCATTGCATTTCTTGCCATTGCTGTAGGTTCATTGCAATATGTTTTGGAAAAGGGACATGAAGAAGATTGGTTTAACAGCGGTACCATTATCTTTTTATCTGTAACAGCAGTGTTAGGTTTATACTTTTTCGTATGGAGAGAATTGGCTGCCAAAAATCCAATAGTAGAATTAAGAGTTTTAAAAAATGGTAACCTCCGTGTAGGAACAATACTATCATTCATCATGGGATTTGGATTATATGGGTCAACTTTTATTATTCCACTTTACACACAAGCAACATTAGGATGGACCGCACAACAATCGGGCGCCTTAATGATACCTGCTGCATTAATGACGGCATTTATGATGCCCATCATCGGGCAGCTTTTACAAAAGGGTGTGCCACAACAGTATCTTGTAGCGGGCGGTATGCTTGTATTTTTTGGTTTTACTTTTTGGGGATATAAAATTTTGACCCCCGACACAAGTGCAGATAATTTTTTCTGGATGCTGATATTACGCGGTATCGGAATGGGTATGTTATTTATTCCCATTACTACTTTATCGCTCTCAACACTCAAGGGCCAGCAAATAGGTCAGGGTGCTGCATTTACGGGCATGATGCGACAGCTCGGAGGATCTTTTGGTATAGCCGCTATCACAACTTATATGTCAAGACAAAATATTGTACATCGTAGTGCTCTTGTAAATCATCTTGATGTAAATAATCTCAATGTGCAGCAGCATGTACAGGCAATGCAACATGGATTTATGGCAAAAGGAATACCTTCTGATATTGCTTTAAAAGACAGTTACCAATCCCTGGATTATATGGTAATGAAACAAGCCTCTGTACTTTCTTATATGGATGTTTTTTTATGGTTGGGTGTTATGTTTCTAATCTGCATTCCATTTGTATTGATGGTAAAGGGAAACAAAAAACAAAAGATCGGTCTTGCCGAAGCAATGCATTAATTGCCCCATACTTTCTATTTTAATTTTATAAGTTCCGTAGGAACGTGATATTAGTAGTAGAATAAAAAAATATTTTCATAGCTCCAGAGGAGCGGAATGTAATTATAATATATCGCTCCTATGGAGCTGGTTTCCCCGCTATTTTAAAAATATTACTGTTATATCGCCTCTACGAGGCTTGGATAAATTAGTTATGTTTGACTGATAAATTTTTTGCTATGACAACAAATGAGAGTTTGGAAAATTTTTCTGCCGGAGGCATGTGGAAAGGCCGCACTGTTTTTATCACAGGAGCCTCACGGGGTATCGGCAAAGCAATTGCATTACGGCTTGCAAAAGAAGGAGCTAATATTATTGTCGCAGCAAAGTCTGTTGAAGAAAATCCAAAGCTTGCCGGCACCATTTTTTCTGCTGCGCAGGAAATAGAACAGGCTGGCGGAAAAGCATTGGCAGTACAATGTGATATCCGCTTTGAAGATCAAATTAAAAATGCAGTTGATAAAGCTGTTGAAACATTTGGAGGAATTGATATCCTGGTAAATAATGCATCTGCCATCGCATTAACTGCTACAGAACAAACTACTCCAAAGCAATTTGACCTGATGCATGATATTAATGTGAGAGGAACATTTTTTGTAAGCCAGGCATGTATTCCGCATTTAAAAAAATCAGCCAATGCACACATTCTTACGCTTTCTCCTCCTATAAACTTAGCAATAAAATGGTTTGGTAATCATGTGGCCTATACAATGGCAAAATACAATATGACGATGATAGCTATTGGTCTTGCGGAAGAATTAAAAAAATATAAGATCGCATCAAATGCGTTGTGGCCCAAAACAACAATTGCAACTGCAGCAGTAAAAAATTTATTGGGAGGCGATGCATTAATTAAAATGAGCCGTCATCCTGAGATCATTGCTGACGCTGCGTATTATATTTTAAGAAAACCTTCTACGGAATGTTCTGGTAATACTTTTATTGATGAAGAAGTATTGGCGCTTGCAGGTATTACTGATCTTTCTGGATATGCAGTTGTGCCTGAAGGGAAATTATATACGGATCTGTTTTTGTGAAAAGATATTTTTTACGCTAATACCTATGTAGAATAAATAACTAAATACTGAAGTTGTGTGATACATTCGCTTTGCTGAGTATGGGCTGTACTATGGTGGGTAAAGGGCTAATGCCGGTTATCAAAAAAATTTTTACAATACGCCAACGCCTACCTGGG
>JAYVEA010000254.1:0-10764 GCA_043749085.1 Chitinophagales bacterium | reverse complement strand
ATTGAAGACAACTTTTTTTTCATGCATACTGTTTTTGCAACTGGCAGGTTTTGCACAAACAAAAGAAAAAATTTACCGGGAAAAATATCGTCCGCAGTTTCATTTTACTCCTGCAAAAAACTGGACCAACGATCCCAATGGAATGGTATATTTCAAAGGCGAGTATCATTTATTTTATCAGTATAATCCTTATGGAAACAAATGGGGGCACATGAGCTGGGGGCACGCAATAAGTAAAGACCTTGTGCATTGGAACCATTTGCCTTTAGCCATTCCTGAAAAAGACAGCATAATGATCTTTTCCGGAAGCTGTGTGGTGGATGAAAAAAATACCAGCAATTTTGCAAAACCCGGGCAAATTCCTATGGTTGCAATTTACACGGCACATATAATTTCAGATCCTGCAAAGCCTGATGATTACAGGCAAACACAACATATTGCATTTAGCATAGATAACGGGAGAACATGGAAAAAATATGCGGGCAATCCAGTGCTTGATATCGGCAAAAAAGATTTCAGGGATCCGAAAGTTTTTTGGTATGCCCCACAAAAAAAATGGGTGATGGCTCTTGTTCTCCCACGAGAGAATATTGTACAATTTTATTCTTCAAAAAATTTAAAGCAGTGGCAGCATTTGAGCGACTTTGGACCGGATGGTGATATAAAAGATATTTGGGAATGCCCTGATCTATTACAGGTTCCTGTTGAAGGAGAGGCCAGCAAAAAAAAGTGGGTGCTGTTTAATTCTCAACAAACCACAGTTCAATATTTTGTAGGAGAATTTGATGGCGCTGAATTTAAAAATCAAAATCCGGCAGGGAAAGTTTACAGGCAGGATTATGGGCCTGATTATTATGCAGTGGTAACTTATAATAATTTACCGGTAAACAAAAAGCCTGTAAGCATTGGATGGGCCAACAACTGGATGTATGCCAATAGTATTCCAACTTATCCATGGAAGTGTGCAATGTCTTTACCGAGACAGCTCTCTTTAAAAAAAATAAATAATGAATGGATACTCTTGCAGCAGTCTCTTCCTGAACTTCAATCCCTGAGAACAAATTTATTTTCATGGAAAGGCGGGGTGAAGCAAAGAAAAATTTTACCTGTTAAAAGCCAGACGTTTGAAATGGATGTTACATTGAATATTCCTGTCAACAGCACCGGGGGCTTGCATTTAGCGGTGGGAAGTGATAAAGATTTTATAATTGGGTATGATTCAAAAGCACAAAGATTATTTATAGACCGCAGCAATGCCAGCGATACTTCTTTTCATCCTTCGTTTGACACGCTTTCCAGATACGAAGCGCCGCTTGCAAATAAAAATGGAAATATCCGCCTGCATATTTTTTTTGATAAAAGTATTATCGAAGTATTTGCAAATGACGGTGAAGTAGTATTAACGTCACAATTATTTACCAATGAAAAAAATAATGGCATTGAGTTATTTAATAACAATGGCACTATGAAGGTTTCTCAATTAAAATTTTGGCAACTTAAGCCGGCGTGGTAATTCTTAAAAAATAATTTATTTTTTATCATCATGAACAGCCACTGCAATTTTTGAATCAGCAGTGCCGTAATATAAGAACCACCGTGAATTGAACCAGGACAACCCTTCTAAAAAACATACATTATTTACCTGCCCTGTCATCTCATATTTTTTATCGGGCTTAAAAAAATTGGTATTGCTTCTATCCAATACTTTTGTGGGATCATTTTTATCTAAAAGAATTTGCCCTGCAGAATACACTCCATTTGGTAAACTTTTGTCTCCATAATCAGGACTGTTCTTACTATTATAGATAAACACAATTCCATCTTTTGTTATTATAGCCGGCGGCCCGGGCTCAACCAATTCACTGTCAAACTTTTTCTTCCTGGGTGAAAAAAGAATTTTAAATGCTTCGTAATTACGCAATGAATCAAACTGTTTTTTAGAAGGATCTGTTTCCGGTATCGGCGTCCAGTCAATTAAATTATCAGAGGTAGCCATGTAAATATTCGATTCTCCCCAATACATCCAGTATTTACCATTTATTTTGGTTGCAATAAATCTGCTACCATTTCTTTTACAAACTATCGAGCCGGATTTTGACCAGTAATTTATGAATGCTCCGCCTGATGCGTTTTTAAATACAGAACCATATTTTTTCCAGTGAACAAGGTCTTTTGAAGTCGCAATAAATAGTCTTGCAGTAGTACCGTCATAAGCAGTATAGGTCATGTAATAAGTTCCTTTATTATCCTCAACAATCCTTGGATCTTCACATCCACCTTCCCATTCATATTTTTTAAACTCATCATTATCCGGGTGCAATACAGGATTTGGTAATCTTTTAAAATGCAGGCCATCACTGCTATACGCCAAACCAATTCGGGATGTGCCGGCAGGTTTACCGATCTTATCCTGTGCTCTGTATAAAAGATAAACTTTATTATTTCTGACAACGGCTGCCGGGTTAAAAACATCTTTTTCTTCCCATGCTACTTTCTTTTTTAGTATAGGGTCAGGGAACGTAGTTTTTAAAGGAAATAAACATGGATTTGCTGAATCTACTTTAACAAACGGGATTATCATCCATTTTTTTTGTTGAGCAATTGTGTAAAAGCATAATAATAAAAAAGCGCAGGACAACAATCCGCTATTAAAATAAAACAAGCGTCTTTTATGCATATACATAGCCAGGCGTTTTGATAAGATGGCTAATATACATCTTCTAATTTAGTAGATATTATAGAACAGGTATCATTTTAAAGCTTAACTTAATTTTTGGAGCCGGCAAAATCAAATTTGATTTGAAGAATAATGATTAACATTAAAAATTAATTTTCCTGATTCCGGGGTAACTAGGAGTAATTATATTGAATAGCAGTGAAAAATGGTTGTCCCACGAGGATTCGAACCTCGACAAACAGAATCAAAATCTGTCGTACTACCTTTATACTATGGGACAAAAATGACTGCAAAAATAAGGGTATAGAAGAAGTTTGCAAAACCGTTTTTGTTGTAACTGCCGTGTACCGATAATAAAGAGAAGATTTTATTTTATCTCCATAAGGTTGCTTACTTTACTGTCTTCGTCTTCTTTTAATTTTTTTATGAAATTTATAGTGTCAGGAATAACATCACACATGATAGTAATAATTGCACCCGGTTTAACATTTTGATAAGCATATAATATGGCTTCATTTTCATCCGGTATAATTGTTACAGGAATATCTTTGGGCTTGGTTTCATTAATACCTTCTACCAATAGGTTTATTATTTCATCTGCGGTTCTGCCACGAAGATTTCTATCCTGCCGTATCACTATTTCATCAAAATTTTTAGCAGCTATTCTTCCTATTTCACGTATGTCCTCATCTCTTCTATCTCCGGTGCCGCTGATTATTCCAACTTTAGAAGTACCGTCAAGCTGGTTTACAAAATCACATAATAAATTCAATCCCGCCGGGTTATGAGCAAAGTCAACAAGGAATTTAAAGTTTTTGAAATCAAACATATTTAATCTTCCGGGAGTTTGTGATGACGAAGGAATAAAGCTGTGCAAACCCAGACGAATATCTTCTACTTTTATATTTCTAAAAATATAACAAGCCAATATGGAAGGTAAAACGTTCATTATATTATGGATCGCCTTGCCGCCAAACGTTAATGGAATTTCAGTAACTTTTTCAATCCTAATCTTCCACGTTCCTTTCAATATAGTTACATAACCATTTTCATAAACGGCTGCTAAGCCACCTTTGCTGCAATGTTTTTTGATCCGTTTATTATTTTCATCCATACTAAATAATGCCACGTTGCATTTTAAACCTTCTCTCATTTCATAAACAAGATCATCCTCAGCATTTAAAATTGCGAAACCATGCGGAAAAACTGTTTCAGGAAGTACAGATTTTACTTTTGCCATTTGCTCAAGGGTATGAATACCGCCTAAACCGATATGATCTGCTGTAATATTGGTAACTATTGCAACATCGCAATTTGAAAATGCCAGGCCGTTTTTTAATATGCCACCTCTTGCAGATTCCAGTACAGCAAAATCAACAGTGGGATCTTTTAATACAAACTCTGCACTTCGTGGTCCGGTACAATCGCCAGTCATCAACATTTGATTTTGAATGTATACCCCATCAGATGTAGTGAAGCCAACTTTATAGCCTGCTGTTTTTACAATGTGTGCAATAAGGCGGCTCGAAGTTGTTTTGCCGTTTGTTCCTGTAATTGCTATTATCGGTATTCTTCCATTAACTCCTTTGGGATACAGCATATCAACCACAGGTTCGGCCACATTTCTTCCAATGCCTTCGGATGGCTCTATGTGCATTCTAAAACCCGGTGCAGCATTCACTTCCAGCACAACACCACCATTTTCTAACAAAGGTTTTTTAAGGTCAGAGGCTATAATATCAATACCGCATATATCTAATCCAATGATCTTTGCAATGCGTTCTGCCATAAATATATTTACGGGATGTACTTCATCAGTAACATCTGCGGATGTTCCTCCTGTGGAAAGATTTGCAGTCGGCTTTAATAATACCAGTTCTCCTTTAGGAGGAATACTTTCCAATGTATAACCTTTATCCTCCAGCATCTTTATGCTAAAGTGATCGATTTTGATTTGTGTTAAAACTTTTTCGTGTCCATAACCTCTCCGTGGATCTTTATTTGTTTCATCTACAAGCCATTGAATAGAATGTTCACCATCTCCTGTAACTGCCGCTGGCGTACGAAGTGCGGCACAAATAAATTTATAATTAATGATAAGTAAACGAAAATCAAAACCTGTAATAAACTGTTCGCAGATTACATTGCGGCCATATGTCCGTGCAACTTCCAAAGCTTTTTCTGCCTGCCCCAGGGTGGTAATATTTGTAGTAGCACCTTTGCCATGATTACCATTTAATGGCTTTAATACAAAAGGAAAACCAACAACCTCTATTGCATCCTGCGCAGTTTCATCACTATAAATGAGCCTGCCTTTTGGTACAGGAATTTGAGCAGCACTTAATAAATTTTTTGTTTCTTCTTTATCTCCTGCAATATCAACTCCGATAGATGATGTAGTGCCTGCAATAGTTGCACGAATTCTTTTTTGATGTATTCCATAACCAAGCTGTACCAGGCTATCCTTGTTTAAACGAATAAATGGGATGCCTCTTTTTACTGCTTCTTCTACAATACTACCTGTTGATGGACCAAGCCGCGTATTTTCTCTTATTTCTCTTAATCGCTGAATATCTGCCTGCAGATCGTACTCAGTATTATTAATTAAAGATGTAACTAAATTAAAGGATGCTCTTGCTGCATATACGCCGGCTTCTTCTTCCATATAATCAAATATCACAAAATATTCTCCCTCTTTTCCGGTAGTTCGTGTGCGTCCAAAACCCATGTCCATACCTGCAACAGTTTGCAGTTCCAGTGCTACATGCTCAATAATGTGTCCCATCCATGTACCTTCTTCTACCCGTGATAAAAAGCCACCAGCCATACCTTCACTGCATCTATGCTCATAAAGGCCGGGTAAAAGTTTTTCAAGGTTTTCTTTAAATCCCGGAATTTTATTGGAAGGCTTTTGCTCCATTTCTTCCAGGTCTAACTTCATTTGTATAAGCTTTGGCCTGCGAACACTCCAATAATTTGGCCCTCTTAATACTTTTATTTCTACAATCTTCATTAACGTATTATTTATATATTTTTTTAAAGATCAGGTGTTAAATAGCTGCGTGCAAATTTCAAGATAGGTAAATTATTCGTCATAAAAATTGAGCCGGGCAACTTAATTTTATGCAATTGCGTTACATTTGTTATAGTAAATTTTTTTTGAACAGCATGAGTAAAATAAATTTATAAGAAGAAAAAAGAGCAATGCTGTTTTCACGAAAATTAAATCAATGGAGCACCCCCGGGGAAAACTTTTTGCCATAGGTGGCGCAGAAGATAAAGGCATAGATCCTGAAAAAGGAGTCATCCGTAACAATCTCAATTTTTTTGAGTTAGGCATTCTTCGCAAAATTGTGGAAGAAGCCGGTGGTCCCGATAAAAGAATGGAAGTAATAACTACGGCTTCCATGATCCCTTATGAAGTGGGAGAAAATTACCTTAATGCTTTTGGAAAGATCGGTTGCACCAATATTGGCGTAATGCCAATACGTAACAGGGCTGATGCAATGAATAGTGAATTTATTGAACGTATACAAACCTGTGATGCTGTAATGTTCAGCGGCGGTAACCAGTTACGATTATCTGCAACTTTTGGGGGAACCGAACTTTTACAGATAGCTTTAGACAGGTATCATGACGAAGAAAATTTTTTGGTTGCAGGAACTTCTGCAGGCGCTATGGCTATGAGCAATACAATGATATATGAAGGCAATGCTGCAAAGGCACATTTAAAAGGTGAAGTAAAAATTACTACCGGCCTTGGTTTTATGGATGATGTGATCTTTGACAGTCATTTTGAAAAGCGTGGAAGGTTTGGCAGATTGGCGCAGGCTGTTGCAAGCAATCCGCAATGCCTTGGAATTGGATTGGGAGAAGATACAGGCATGCTTATCACTGATGGAAATAAAATGGAAGCCATTGGTAGCGGATTAGTTATTATTATTGACGGACATGATATTCGCCACAATAATATTGCAGATATCCGCGAAGGGAATCCGATCAGTATCGAAAATTTAAAAGTTCATTTTTGCGAAAAAGGCAATGGCTATCTTTTAAAAGAACGAATGTTTTTACCACATGCCGAAATATCTACCATTATAAAAAATAGGGCGGTGTAAATTTTGATATTTTTTGCTTCTCTTTAATTAACAATTTCATGCATAATAATTTTTATCTTTCAAAAATGAAAAGGAGTTTGTTTCTATTTTGTTTCTTCTTATTAATTGCATTTACTGTGCAAAAAAAGAAAAAGATAATATTTTTTGGTGATTCAATAACCGAACAGGCTGCTAAGCCGGGAGGATTTATTGTGAAGATGGATTCTATGCTGCAAAAAAATAATTTAAAAAATAATTATGAACTTGTAGGTGCCGGAGTGAGTAGTAATAAAATTTATGATCTGTATTTACGGCTTGAGGATGATGTGTTAACTAAAACCCCTGATATTGTTTTGATCTTTATTGGTGTGAATGATGTTTGGCATAAACGCTCATTTGGTACCGGCACTGATGCAGATAAGTTTGAAAAATTTTATTCAGCTATTTTAAAAAAGCTGGCTGATAGAAATATTAAAGCAATTCTTTGTACACCTGCTTCTATAGGTGAAAAGACCGATGTTAGCAATGAACAGGATGGTGATCTTAATAAATACTGTAACATCGTGCGTAGCCTGGCAACAAAAAATAATTTACCATTGATCGATCTTAGAAAAATATTCCAGGAATATAATTTAAAAAATAATCCTGCAAATAAAGATAGGGGAATACTCACTACTGATGGCGTTCATCTTAATGAAAAAGGTAACCAGTTAGTAGCTGAGGAAATGTGGAAAGCGATTGCAAAGATTTAAACAGGTGGCCTATAATTTACTTTTTACAATACCTGAAATTTGTTGAGCATTCATTGCTCCGGATTGTCTCCACAAAACCTTTCCCTTTTTAAACAACATTAAAGTTGGAACTCCCTGTATATTAAATTGCTCAGCCGTTGCCCTGTTCTTGTCTATATCTATTTTTAAAACTCTTACTTCCTTATGGCTTTCTGCAAATCTTTTTAACTCCGGTGCCATCATTTTACAAGGGCCGCACCATTCCGCATGAAAATCAACCAATACAGGTTTTTCGTCATTTAATATTTTACTGAATGTTTCCATATCTTATAATGTAGATAACTAAGTTCAAGAACTATACAAGTCTTAGCTTTTCGTTGCAAAATTATCAATTTATTATCTTACCTTTGCCCTCCGAAAAAAGGAATTATTATGGCCAGAGTATGTCAGGTTACAGGTAAAAAACCTATTACAGGTAACAAAGTGTCTCATTCTAATATAAAAACAAAGAGAAGGTTTTTACCTAATCTGCAAACTAAGCGCTATTTTTTAGCTGAGGAAGATAAATGGGTAACCTTAAAACTGTCCACTGAAGGCATTCGTACTATTGCAAAAAATGGTTTGTATAGCGTAGTTAAAGAATTGAGGCATAACGGATCTAAGATCTAATTTTTAAAAATTATAATATGGCTAAGAAAGGAAACAGGGTTCAGGTAATTATGGAGTGTACAGAGCATAAGACATCAGGTATGCCGGGTACAAGCCGTTATATCACCACAAAAAATAAAAAGAATTCCCCTGAGCGTTTGGAGTTGAAAAAATTCAATCCAACATTAAAAAAAGTTACTGTTCATAAAGAAATTAAATAACAATGGCAAAAGCAGCTAAAACAGCAATAAAAACAAAAGATCAAAAGGCCGCATCAGAAGCAAAGAACTGGACAAAAGTTGTACGCACTGTCCGCAGTCCTAAAACCGGCTCTTATACTTTTAAAGAGACTATAGTTCACAAGGATAAAGTAAATGCTTTTTTGAAAAGCTAAAACCTGCAATACATTATTTATAAAGCTATTCCTTATGGAGTGGCTTTATTTGTTTAATACCTTTACCACTTTCACATAATTACCATGGGAATATTTGATAAAATTTTAGGCAAAAAACAACAGAAAGAAACTTTAGATGAAGGTCTTCAAAAAACAAAGACAGGCTTTTTTGATAAGATAACAAAAGCAATTGCAGGTAAGAGTACTGTTGATGAAGAGGTGCTGGATAATTTAGAAGATGCATTGGTAAGTGCGGATGTTGGTGTGGATACAACAGTTAAAATAATTGATAAGATTGAAGCAAGGGTTGCCCGTGATAAGTATATAAATACAGCAGAGCTAAACAACATTCTAAAAGAAGAAGTTGAATCACTTTTAGTAGAATCTCCCGATGGTACTTCTTACGAAAATTACGAATTACCATCAGGCCATAAGCCGCATATAATTTTAGTAGTTGGCGTAAATGGTGTTGGTAAAACGACAACCATCGGTAAGCTTGCTCATAACTTTTCTCAGGCAGGTAAATCTGTTTTATTAGGTGCTGCAGATACTTTCAGAGCCGCAGCAGTTGACCAGTTAACGATCTGGAGTGAAAGGGCAAACGTACCGATCGTAAAACATGGTATGGGTGCTGATCCGAGTGCTGTTGCTTTTGATGCAGTACAAAGTGGCATCGCAAAAAATGTGGATGTTATTTTAATTGATACTGCAGGCCGACTTCATAATAAGGCACATTTAATGGATGAGCTGAGTAAAATAAAAAGATCAATACAAAAAGTACAACCCGGCGCACCGCATGAAGTAATGCTTGTTTTAGATGGAAGCACCGGGCAGAATGCTTTGGAACAAGCTAAACATTTTACTGCGGCAACTGAAGTTACTGCGCTTGCCATAACCAAGTTAGATGGTACTGCAAAAGGCGGGGTGGTATTGGCTATTGCTGATCAATTTAAAATTCCTGTAAAGTTTATTGGTGTTGGAGAAAAGGCAACCGATCTTTTGGTGTTTGATAAAAAAGAATTTGTAGATACACTATTTGATGTGAGTAAATAATAGTGATTAATTGGCTATACGACTGTTTTCTTCTTCTGATCCCGTTTTGCGTTGTCTTGCAGTTTTTACCTGGTTATTCCCAAAGCGATAAGTAAAGTTTACTCTTAATTGTGTGCTTTCAGTGCGACCACTTACATCTAAATAAGCGCCGCCAAAATCACTTATGGCACTAAATTTTCGTGTTTTAAAAATATCTGTATAGCTTACTTTGATATTTCCTTTTTTCTTAAATAAGGTTTTTTGTAATCCTGCATCTGCACTATAAAGTGCACTCGTTTTAAAACTTCCACCCCAAATGGTTGGGGAGTTATAAAATCCTGAGAGCTCAAAAGTGAGGCCTTCCGATAATGTAAAAGTTTGTTGTATATAAAAGCTATAACCAAAAATGCTAAGATCAATTTTTTTATTTGGGCCAAAATCAGCTTTATACATTGAGCGAAACGCATCATTAGTAAAATAAACTTTCCACCAGTTTGTTACATCAAATGGTGCTGAAATATTCAGATTGAAAATATCCTGACTTGCAAGGTTTTTTACCGTCCTGAATACCCTGTTCTTTTCAGTTGTATCAATAATATTAGTTCGATAATCTTTTATATGGCTATAGCTAAGTGTTGTGTAAAATTGTGAATTATATGTATGAGTAAGTTCGATGATATTAGTGTATTGAGGCCTTAAAAAAGCATTTCCTTTCTGATAGGTTAACTCATCTATTTTATTCTCAAATGGATTTAGGTCCTCATAGTTTGGCCTGTCAATTCTCCTGCTATAACTAAGGTTCAAGGAATTTTTTTCATTGGCTGTATAAGTTAGTGCTGCGCTGGGGAAGAAGTCAATATAATTCCGTTTTACATCATTATCAGGTTGCGGATGAAAACTTATAAGATTGCCTTCACTGATAGTATTTTCCATTCTTACACCAGCTCTCATATTCCAGATTTTCCCTAAAGGGCTTATGAAATTAATATAAGCGGCATTTACATTTTCAGTGTAATTAAATTTATTGCTGCGCAGGCTATCTATAACATCCAGCCCGGATAATACGTTGTAAAAATCAAAAATATTCTTTGTTTTTACATTAGAATATTTTCCCCCGAAGCCAAATTTTCCCTTACCTGAAGGTATTTCATAATCTATTTTAAAAGTTTCAATATCAATATCAGT
>JAYVEA010000253.1:0-3315 GCA_043749085.1 Chitinophagales bacterium | reverse complement strand
ATACCAAAGCAACCCTTTCAAAAGTTCTTCCTAGAAAAATTACCTGCGGAGGAGCAATAAAAGAATAATAAGCAGGAAAAATTGCAGATGCTATAATGAGTGAGTAGGCGCTGTTGGCCCAGTCGTACATGGCCCAACTGGTAATAACTTTTTTTGAAGCAGTTTGCATGGTGTATAAATGAATGTTGAAAATAGCGAAAAAATTATCACTATTAATTTATAGCATTATTTTATCCAGCCCGAATAGATCAATATCAGCAATACGATACCAGCAATTATCCTATACACGCCCCAAACTCTAAAGCCGTGTTTTTTTAAAAATGTAATAAAGAATTTTATAGCCAGCAATGCTACTATAAATGCTACAACATTGCCAACACTCAATAATTTTATTTGCTCAGAAGTGAATGCACCATTTTCTTTTATGTACTTGTACAATTTATACACAGTAGCAGCCAGCATGGTAGGCACCGCTAAAAAAAATGAAAATTCTGCAGCAGCACTCCGGGTAAGTTTTTGCTGCATTCCCCCGATAATAGAAGCAGCGCTACGGCTTACACCAGGTATCATTGCGATACATTGCCAAATGCCGATTATAAATGCCTCCAAAAATGAAACCTGCTTCTCATCACGTAGAACAGGCTTTTTAAATGCCTTATCAATAAAAATTAAAACAATGCCCCCTGCTAACATACTTATGGCAACCGTTAAGGAACTATCCAGTAATGCATCAATTTTTTTTGAAAATAAAAGACCAACAATCAGTGCAGGCAGAACTGCTACAGCAAGTTTTACATAAAATTGCCATCGGGAAAAATCAAAAAATCTTTTCCAGTATAAAACCACAACCGCTAAAATTGCCCCCAATTGTATAGCAACAGTAAATACTTTCAGAAATTCATCATCTGCAAGCTGTAATAATTTTTCAGTTATTATCATATGCCCGGTAGAAGAAATAGGAATGAACTCTGTTATCCCTTCTACAATTGCTATGATGATGGATTGGGTTATTGTCATCTTGGGGGTTAAATATTATACAACCTAAAAAAGACAATGAATAAAAATCATCGCCAAAATAAATTTACTTTTTAGTTCATTTAGGTTTCTTCATTATTGCAAATATTTCAATAATAAGCCCTGCAATAATTAATATAGGCGCAATGGTGATACGTGTGGTACTATAAACATCTTTATCCTGGAACACATTAGGGTCGGTGCTTTTGCCACCTGCCATTAAAAAAAAGCCTATTGCCATAACCACAAGACCAATCAACATCCATTTGTAATTGTCTTTACTAAATAATGTATTGGTTACGGTTTCTTTTGTATGAGTGGAAGTAGTTTTTTTCTGCTGCGCCATTGTAATTAATTAAAGTATAAATATAGCGGATGTATCAATAAAGATCATCCAGTTTCATTTTTAAATATTTTAAAACCGAGCGATGCGTACTAAACAAAGAAATAAACAATCCTAAAATTATTATCGAAATAAAAAGTAATATCATACTGCTATTGTCATGCAAAATTTTAAGAGACGGTTCAACTTTTTCCGCAATGGCAATAAACGTAATTAATAACCCGATGGCAATGCCTGATGCAATTAAACCATTTATTACAGCTCTTATATTTAAAGGTCTTGAAATAAAATCCCGGGTGGCTCCTACCATTTGCATGGTCTTTATAAGAAAGCGATTACTATACATAGCTAAGCGGATAGTATTATCAATCGAGATAATCACAAGGATGGATAAAATAATAGTTAATGCAGCAAGGATGATGGCAGAAGTTTTTACAAACTTACTAATCTTAACTATGGTCTCAGTAGGAGTTTTAATTTCTGTAATAATATGTGGGTAGCTACTTAAAAGATAGCTTTCCATATTTGCCATACTATCCTTTTCCATGTATTGGGCCTTTACATTAAAATCAATACTTGCCGGTAAAGGATTTTCAATTCCAAGCTTTTTCCATAAAGTATCATTGTCTATATTATATTTCTTTATTGCCTCTTCTTTGGTTATGTATTCTGCTTTTAAAATATAAGGAAGGGAGTCGATAGATTTTTTTACGCTGTCAATTTGTTTTGCGCTTGCTGTTCTGTATAAATAAACATGGCCCTGTATGCTCTCTTTAAAATATTCTCCCGTTTTGCGAATGTTTAAAAAAATCCAGCCAACTATGCCAAATAAAAATAAAACCAGGGCCACACCTATTATCGCGTATATGTAAGATGGTTTTCCCCGTTTTGCAGATGCTTTGCCAAATTGCGCCATGTAGTTTTAGTTAATTGGTTATTTTAAGTGATGGCAAAAATAATTGTTTTTACAGAGGTTTAGTATTTTTGCAGTTACATTGTATGCTAATATATTTTAGTTAATCAGTGATTTGTGTATTTGAAGAATTGAATAACATTTCTTTCACAAAATATTTTTTGGTAGTCGGCTGTGGTACTGCTATTTAGCTTCACAGGCGTCGCACTCTTATACATCGGTAAATAACTCAGCATAAAAGAAATTATTAAGGCATGGAATATAACTTCAGGCAAATAGAAAAAAGCTGGCAACAAAAGTGGAAAGAAACTGGTGTTTATAAAGTTAGCAATGATTCACCCAAACCTAAGTGTTATGTGCTGGATATGTTTCCGTATCCAAGTGGCGCAGGATTACATGTTGGTCATCCTCTCGGTTACATTGCCAGCGATATTTATGCAAGGTATAAAAGGCTGAAAGGCTTTAATGTACTGCATCCTATGGGTTACGATAGTTTTGGTTTGCCTGCAGAACAATATGCATTGGAAACAGGACAACATCCTGCAGTTACAACAGAAAACAATATAAATACTTTTCGTAAGCAGTTAGAAAATATCGGTTTTAGTTTCGACTGGAGCCGCGAAGTGCGAACAAGCGATCCTAAATATTATAAATGGACACAGTGGATATTTCTGCAATTGTTTAACAGCTATTTCTGTAACACAGAAAAGAAAGCACTTCCTATTTCTAAGCTCATAAAAAAATATGAAACAAAAGGCGCCATGCCAAAGAACGGTGCACCTGTTGCCGGAAAACATTTTACTGCAGATGAATGGAATGCTTATTCTGAAAAAGAGAAAGAAAATATTTTAATGAACCGCCGACTTGCCTATTTAGCATATGGCGAAGTGAATTGGTGTGAGGCATTAGGAACTGTATTAGCCAATGACGAAGTAATAAATGGTGTTAGCGAACGTGGTGGGCATCCTGTTGTAAAAAAGAAAATGCGGCAATGGTATTTGCGCATAACTGCATATGCAGAAAGATTATTACAGGGGTTGGAAAC
>JAYVEA010000252.1:0-3317 GCA_043749085.1 Chitinophagales bacterium | reverse complement strand
ACTAAAACAAATCCCTTCAGGCTGCTGCATAAGTTCTTTGTCAATTGTTTGATAAGATTTTAAAACTCCATCATGAGAAAATACAGCCATGCCTTTATTATCCCGTGTAGTTAAAATATAAATATCATGTGTTATCGGATGTACAGCAATTGCTGATGGATTAAAGCTTAGCTTGTCGCCTGTCAATGTTTCAAAATCTTTTTTATGGATAACCATAAAGGGTGGTGGTACTAATTTTTGTTTAGCAATATCAAATTGATACACAGCTTTAGCTGATTTTTTATCATCGGGTATTCCTGCATCATCTTTGCAGGCAATAAGAAGTTCTTTGCTTACCGGATCGTAACATAATCCTTCAGTATTATTACTTTTATCCAGTCCGGTATTTATTTTTTCAACCTGTGGCTTGCTTTGCCAGTTGATAATTTTAAATAAAACCCCATGGCTCCATAATGCATAAACCGTATTATCAACATACGTTACATCCTCAATATCCACTTTATCTTTTTCCTGTTCAGCAAAGGGAACAGTTTTTTCAAGCGTTGCAGCTTTATCGTCAAGCTTTAGAAAATATAAATTTGGATGAAGATCTTCGATAAGTATCAAATGGTTTTCATCTATCCATGTATTACCTGAAACTTCCACCAGCTGGTCAGGCAATTTCCATGCATGATTAGGTTTGCTAACATCATATTTAAAACCATCTGTATCGGATGGGTGTTGTGTAGAATCTAAAATTCTTGTATTTGAAGTTTCATTATCTTTTACTGCTGAACTTGCGTTTTTCGATTTGCATGAGGGGCAAGTAAGCATTGTTAATACAAGGAGTTTAATAATTTGTGATTTCATAACTTAATCTTTAATGTGAATGATCTAACTTTTTAAAATTTAATAGCATTCCTGAATTGACAACAATTTTTAAACCAACCTGCAGTTAATTTCCAAATCTTCTGATAAATAGTAAGCGGCACAAATACGATGATAACCATCAGCAATAATTAATTTATGCCCGTACTTAACCAGCAATACCGGCGATAACTTTTTACCTTTATTAAACTTCTTTATCGCATTTTTTACATCAATATCATTCTTTGGTAATAAAGACAACCTGCTCGCTCTTAATATATCCTTTGCTTTCTTTTTAATCGTTATAGCGTTTTGCAGATTAGCTACAAAAGTTTTGGTTTCTTCAATAGAAAAAAGTAATTCCAAATAATCAATTGCAGCCGGAAAATCGTGTGGTTCAGGGTCTTTGAGCCAATAGTTGTTCATATTATTTAATTTTAAAATTATAAAGTAAAGTCATGCAAAGATGCCTAATTTGAAATTTGAATAAGATATTTTAAATGAAAAAACATACATTTCTAAAAAAATATTTAGTGTTTTTTAAATCATCTGTTTAAATTTTCAAGTTTACTAACTACTCCTACTTTCCTCAAAAATTTCCGGTTTGCTCTTTCATGCATCAACCTGTGCACTACAGAATAAATTATCGGTAAAATTAATAACGTAAGAATGGTTGAAGTTATCAATCCGCCAATTACAACAATTGCCAATGGTTTTTGCGTTTCACTTCCTATACCATGCGAGATAGCTGCGGGCATTAAACCAATAGCAGCCATCAATGCTGTCATTACAACCGGTCTCACTCTTGATAAAACACCATTATAAATAGCATCATCTAAATGCATTTTCTCTTCAAGGTTTTTTTTGAAAACACTAATTAATATTACTCCATTTTGGATGCAAACACCAAATAACGCAATGAAGCCAATACCTGCACTTATACTAAAATTAAAGCCTGTAACATGCAATGCCAAAATTCCACCTATCAATGCAAATGGCACATTTAATAAAGTTAGAAATGCGTCTTTTACATTACCAAATGTGGTAAATAAAATTAAAAAGATTGCCAGCAGGCAAATCGGAACAACCTGCGATAATGTTTTTGATGCCCTTACCTGGTTTTCAAATTCACCATTCCATGTTGTGTAATATGATTTAGGCAGATGAACATTTGCATTCACTTTATGCTGCGCTTCAGTAATTGTACTACCTAAGTCCCTTCCTCTAACAGAAAATTTTACAGCGATATAACGAAGATTATTATCTCGATAAATAAAAGCAGGTCCCGTAATTGTTTTAATATCTGCAATTTCTTTTAAAGGAATTTTGGTATTGTCTTTTCCCGGTACCATTAAATTTTCAATGGCTGCCTGGTCTGCACGATACTGTTGTTCATACCTCACTCTTACGTCAAATCTTTTTTCTCCATCATATAATTGTGTAGCTGCTTTTCCGCCTACAGCCATTTCAATAACACTTTGTGCATCCGCCATAGTGATACCATACATTGCCATCTTTTGCTGATCTAATTCTATCCTGAATTCCGGCTGACCAAGATTTCTTAATAAACCAAGATCTTCAATTCCATTCACTGTTTTTAATTGTTGTAAAACAGCTACTGCAGCTTTATCAAGATCCTGGAAATTAGTTCCAAAAATCTTTACAGCAAGAGAAGCATTTACACCTGCAACTGCTTCTTCTACATTATCTCTAATTGGCTGAGAGTAATTAAAAACGATTCCTGGATATTTTTTAAGCTGTTCATTCATTTCATCTATTAATTCATCTTCTGTAATATTTCTTTTCCATTGCTTCTGAGGCAAGAGATCAACCTGGATCTGGACATCAAAAAATCCTTTAGGATCCGTACCATCATTGGTTCTTCCAACCTGCGCCAGCGTTTGTTTTACTTCAGGAAATTTATGTAAAACCTCTACCATTTTATTACTGATAACATTCGCCTCGGGCAGACTTACACTCATTGGCAACTCGGCTTCCACCCATAATGCACCTTCATTAAGTGCAGGCAAAAATTCCGTTCCTAAAAATTTTGCCGAAAAAAAAGTAACAATCATTACGGCAAAAGCAATAAGCAAACTTTTTTTCTTATTTGCATAAGTGGCCCTGAAAAGTTTTGCAATTCCTTTTTCAAAAAATTGTACAATCGGATTATGTTTCTCTCTTACATTTTTTCTTAATAAAATGCTTGAAAGAGCAGGAACTAATGTGAGTGTAAAAAGTAATGCGCCCAGCAAAGCAAACCCTAAAGTATATGCCAGTGGCGAAAACATTTTACCTTCTACTTTTTGAAAAGCAAAAATGGGAATGAGACAGGTGATGATAATTACTTTAGAAAAGAAAATGGCCTTACCCATTTCTGTTCCTTTTTGTTTAAACAATCCAAGTTTGGCAAGCTTATTAAACTTTTCCATACCCACCTCACGTGCTTTTTGATCGAGTGCAACAAATAA
>JAYVEA010000251.1:0-3323 GCA_043749085.1 Chitinophagales bacterium | reverse complement strand
AATGGAATTATATTCCCAATGAATCTGCCCGTCATTTTAAATTAAATAAAAGTTTTACTATTGGCCTTATCATACCAGATCTCCTTGATCAATTTTATGTACTGGCAATAAATGGTGTAGAAGAAATTGCGGAAAAAGAGAAATACAATGTTATTGTTTCTCAATCTCATGAAGAAGTTGATAAGGAAGAAAAAATAACCAACCTCATGATAAGTAACAGGGTAGATGGGGTAATAGTAGCAATAACAAAAAACACGGTGGATATGCTGCTTTTTCAAAAGCTTAATTCTATTGGTATCCCGGTTGTTTGTATATCACGTAAACCAAAAGATCATTCCTTTAATTATGTTTTGTCGAATAATAAAGAAGGGGCGCTGAAAGCTACAGAATTCCTGATCAAAAAAAAACATAGGCGAATTGCACATATAATGGGGCCTGTAAATATGCAAACATGTGAGGACCGTTTTGAGGGATATAAGATCGCATTGCAAAAACATAAAATCCCTTTTGATGCTGACCTGGTGAAAACAGTTGATTTTACAAAAGAATCTACAATAAAAGCTATGAAGCTATTGATGAAATTAAAATCTCCACCTACCGCGATCTTTACTTTCAAAAATTATATAACTATAGATGCTATTGAATTTTTAAAAACAAAATACCCCGGTAAACTAAATAAAGTTGATTTTGTTGGATTTGGTAATTTGCCTTTGTTACAATATATGGATTATAAACCGGTGGCAGTGATTGATGAGAATTCTTTTGAAATGGGTACCCAAGCAGCACAATTATTATTTCAAATTATCCATGAAGAAAACCCGGAATCAAATATCAGACAACAACATATTCAAACTCCCTGTAAATTAATTGTATACTAAAAAATATTAAATGCAACTAAAGCAAACGTGGCGATGGTTTGGCCCCGATGATACCGTTACCTTACAGTATGTTTTACAAACCGGCGCATCCGGCGTGGTAACTGCATTGCATCATATTCCCCATGGGGATGTATGGCCTGTTGAAGAAATACAAAAAAGAAAAAAAATCATTGAAGCGGCAGGGCTGGCATGGTATGTTGTTGAAAGTGTAACCATTCATGAATCAATAAAAACACAAACAGGAAATTACCAACACTATATTGATCTGTATAAACAAACGCTTCGCAATCTTGCCGAATGCAACATAAAAATTGTTACTTATAATTTTATGCCGGTTAATGACTGGACCCGTACTGATCTTAATTATAAAATGCCTGACGGATCAAATGCTTTATACTTTAACTGGTTCGACCTGGCAGTGTTTGATATTTATATTCTTAAAAGAAAAAATGCTGAAGCAGCGTATAATGAAACAGTACTTGAAGAAGCAAAAAAGCGCTACAAAAATTATTCAAAAGAAGAATTAGACCATTTACAAAATATAGTAATGTTTGGTATTCCCGGTGAAGAAAAACAAACAATAGAGCAGATGCAGGAAAAGCTGGATGCTTACAAAGAAATTGATCATGCAAAACTCCGGGAGCATCTAAAATATTTTTTACAGGAAATTACTCCTGTTGCTGATGAATCAGGAATTAGATTAGCTATCCATCCTGATGATCCGCCCTTCGATATTTTAGGATTGCCACGTATCGTAAGCAGTGGTGATGATATTGATTTTATTCTTTCGGCTGTGCCCAATAAAAGTAACGGCATATGTTTCTGTACCGGCTCTCTTGGTGCAGGAAAACATAATGATCTGCCTGCAATAGCAAAAAAAATTGATACAAGAATGCACTTTGTTCATTTAAGAAATACGAGGCGTGATGAATACGGAAATTTTTATGAAGCCGATCACTTAGATGGTGATACAGATATGTATGCTGTGATGAAAGAGATATTGCAGATACAACAAAAAGTAAATACACCCATTCCTTTCCGTCCCGATCATGGTCATCAAATGATGGATGACATGAAGAAAAAAACTAACCCTGGTTACTCGTGCATTGGCCGAATGAGAGGGCTGGCAGAACTTCGTGGACTTGAAATGGGAATTTTAAGAAGCATGGATATAAGCAGTTAATTACTTAGTTTTAATTCATAAACTATTACATGGAAAAAATCGGAAGATACCGGTGGACGATCTGTGCGCTGATTTTTTTTGCAACAACGATCAACTATCTCGACAGGGCAGTTATCAGTTTGCTTAAATCTGATCTTACCAAAGAATTTAATTGGAGTGAAACAGATTATTCCAATCTGGTAATTGCCTTCCAGCTTTCGTATGCGGTAGGTATGTTAGCAGTTGGCAGGTTTATAGATAAGATCGGAACAAAATTGGGTTATGCACTTTCGCTTATTGCATGGAGTTTAGCTGCAATAGGTCATGCATTGGTAAGATCTACCTTTGGTTTTTTTATTGCACGATCTGCTCTGGGGATTACAGAAGCAGGAAATTTTCCTGCTGCTATTAAAACCACTGCTGAATGGTTTCCGAAAAAAGAAAGAGCATTTGCAACGGGTCTTTTTAATTCAGGAACCAACATAGGAGCTATTATTGCACCCCTTACTGTGCCATGGATCGCATTACATTTAGGATGGCGATGGGCCTTTATTATAACCGGTTCAGTAGGTCTTATATGGCTTATTTTCTGGTTTATTTTTTATGAAACTCCGGCAAAGCAAAAGCGTCTGTCAAAAGCTGAGTTTGATTACATTCATAGTGATATGGATGAGCCAACTGTAGCTGCCGATTCAGAAGGAGTTGTACAAAGGGTTTCCTGGTTTCGCCTCCTTGGATATAAACAAACATGGGCTTTTGTATTGGGAAAATTTCTTACTGATCCTGTTTGGTGGTTCTATCTTTTCTGGCTGCCTGCATTTTTAAAGGCACAATATGGAATAACCGGTACTTCTGTAGCGCTTCCTGTTGCATTGGTATACACAATGTCCAGTGTTGGAAGCATTGGTGGCGGATGGCTGCCGTTATTTCTTATCAATAAAGGGTGGCCTGTATTTCGTGCAAGAAAAACTTCTATGCTTATCTATGCGTTTTGCGTTTTGCCGGTAGTTTTTGCACAATGGCTCGGAAGTTATAATATGTGGCTTGCGGTTATGATAATTGGCTTTGCTGCTGCTGCTCACCAGGCATGGAGCGCTAATATATTTACAACTACATCGGATATGTTTCCTAAAGTAACTGTTGCTTCTGTAACCGGTATTGGAGGTATGGCAGGGGCATTGGGAGGTATATTAATTGCAATGCTGGCCGGAAAACTTTTTGATCATTACAAGGCGTTGGGAAGCATTGAAACAGGCTATTATATTATGTTTATCATTTGCGGA
>JAYVEA010000250.1:0-10867 GCA_043749085.1 Chitinophagales bacterium | reverse complement strand
GCCAAAAGGTTCGGGTACTTCTTTACGCAGAATGTTTTTACAGGGCCGTGGATTGAACAGCAGCTATGCAATTTTCCAGGATGCGACAGGAAGAGCTTTTGAAAGAGTTGCGGCATTAGGCATCGCTATTGGTTCAGGATATTTATTTGAAACAGATTTTAAGAAAGAAGTATATTCAGATCTTACAGGAGAAAGAGGCACACTCATGGGAGCGATACAGGGAATTTTCGCTGCACAATTTGAAGTGTTGAGAAAGAAAGGTCATTCACCTTCAGAAGCATTTAATGAAACTGTTGAAGAGCTCACTCAATCATTAATGCCGCTTGTTGCAGAAAACGGAATGGATTGGATGTATGCCAATTGCTCAACCACTGCACAACGTGGTGCATTGGATTGGTGGAAAAGATTTCGTGATGCTACATTGCCTGTGTTCAATGAATTATACGATAGCGTTGCTGCAGGTAAGGAAGCAGCCCGTTCGATAGAAAGCAACAGCAAGGCTGATTACAGGGAAAAGCTGGAAGTAGAACTGAAAGAATTACGTGATAGTGAATTATGGCAGGCAGGTAAAACAGTTAGAAGTTTGAGACCGGAAAATCAGCCATCAAAAGAGGTAGTTGAAGTAAAAGAAAAGGTAGAAGCAGGAGAAGCAGTTGTTGAAATATAATATCTTAATACAATAAAAAATATTCTCTTGCCGGAACAAGTTGAAAAATATAATTCTAAACCAAATGCGCCGGGTAACGGAGCTTTGGATTTTAGCGCAGCAGCAGAGCGTGTAAAAGATGTAGCTATAAGAACACCTCTTATGTTCAATGCTAACCTGTCAAAAAAATATCAATGCAATATTTATTTGAAGAGAGAAGACCTGCAAACTGTCCGCTCTTATAAACTGCGTGGTGCTTACAATATGATGAGCACTTTACCCGCTTCTCAATTGCAACGTGGTGTTGTGTGTGCAAGCGCCGGCAATCATGCACAGGGTTTTGCATACTCATGCAAAAAATTAAATTGTAAAGGAGTTGTGTTCATGCCGATCATTACTCCCAAACAAAAAGTAACTCAAACTAAAATGTTTGGTGAAGAGTTTATTGAAATTAAATTAACAGGAGATACGTATGAGGAATGTGCTTTTGCTGCTCAAAAATATACACAGGAACATGGCATGACCTTAATTCCACCATTTGATAATTTTAAAATTATTGAAGGCCAGGGAACAGTTGGCGTTGAAATTTTAGAGGAATTATCTAAAGTGGATTATTTGTTTGTTCCGGTTGGTGGCGGCGGCTTAGCAGCAGGAGTAGGAAGCTATTTCAAAACATTTTCTCCGCAAACAACCATCATTGGCGCTGAACCGGAAGGTGCGCCATCAATGTATTATGCATTAAAAGCACGGCACCCGATCATACTGGAAAATATTGAGCATTTTGTAGATGGCGCTTCTGTTAATCGTGTAGGTGATATTACTTTTTCAATTTGTAAGGATGTGCTCGATGATATGCATTTGGTTCCCGAAGGAAAAGTTTGCACTACCATTTTAAAATTATATAACGAAGATGCAATTGTTGTTGAACCCGCAGGAGCATTATCAATCGCTGCACTTGATGGATATACTGAACAAATAAAAGGTAAAAATGTAGTTTGTATTGTAAGCGGCGGCAATAATGATATTGACAGGATGCAGGAAATAAAAGAACGCTCTTTGCGATACGAGGGATTGAAACACTATTTTCTTATCCGTTTTTCACAGCGCCCCGGTGCATTAAAAGAATTTATGAATAATGTACTTGGCCCAAATGATGATATAACAAGGTTTGAATACATTCAAAAGCATAACAAAGAATCAGGGCCTGCATTGGTTGGCATAGAATTAAGAGCCAAAGAAGATTATGATATATTGTTAGAGAAGCTTGATGAGTATAATGTAAACTATACAGAGTTAAAGAAAGATGATAATGCTTTTGGCTATTTGGTTTAAGATCAACATTAACTTTTTTCCAGCGCCTGCAAGATATCATTTAGAATATCATCTGCATGTTCCAGTCCTACAGAAATACGAATCAGACCCGGAGTAATATTTACTTCAAGTCTTTCTTCATCAGTAAGTTTGCCATGTGTTGTGCTCGCCGGGTGTGATGCAATACTCCTGGTGTCGCCTAAATTTGCTGTAACAGATAACATTTGCAGACTGTTCAAAAAATTTCTTCCACTATCCAAACCTCCCTTTAATTCAAAACAAACAATACCACCACCATTTTTCATTTGCTTAACTGCAATATTATATTGTGGATGACTTTGCAGAAATGGATATTTTAGCCATGATAATTTAGGATGCTTCTCCAATGCTATAGCAATTTGCAATGCGTTCTTTGCATGGCGTTCCATACGCACATCCAGCGTTTCTAAACTTTTACTTAACACCCATGCATTAAATGGAGATAAGGCAGGGCCTGTGTTACGGCAGAATAAATATATCTCATGGATCAATTTTTCATCACCAACAATCACACCTCCTAATACTCTTCCCTGCCCATCTATCCATTTGGTTGCTGAGTGCAAAACAATGTGTGCACCAAAATCAATTGGCCGTTGGCTTATTGGTGTAGCAAAACAATTATCTACATTTAAAATAAGGTTATGTTTTTTTGCAAGTGCTGATACAAATTCAAGATCAACAATATCTAATCCCGGGTTGGTTGGTGTTTCCAGATAGATCATTTTTGTATTTGGGCGAATGGCCGCTTCCCATTCTTCCGGCTTATCTGCACTTACATAACTGCATTCAATTCCATAATTGGGCAAATACTTTTTAATGATATTATGAGTACTTCCAAAAACAGCATTGCATGACAAAAGATGATCGCCTTTTTTTAACAGTGCCATAAAAGTTGCAAATACAGCACTCATTCCTGTTGCAGTGGCAACACCAGCTTCAGCACCTTCCAGTTCAACCATTTTATTGATGAATTCTGTTACATTTGGATTACTGAAACGGCTGTAAATATTATCATCAGTTTCGTCTGCAAAGGCAGCTCTCATATCTTCTGCATTATCAAAACAAAAACTACTGGTTAAAAATAAAGGTGTAGAGTGCTCACCTTCATTGGTTCGTTCTGTTTGTATTCTAATCGCTTTTGTTATCGGGTGTTGCTTCATTATATATTTCTGTTACTGATTATCAGATTAATTATTTACAATTACTGTCCATGTGATCTTTGTTCCTGAACGTCGCAACGTTTCTGCAACTGAACAATATTTATTAATGGATAAAGCACAGGCTCTGTCAGCTTTATCCTTGTCAATATCACCTTTCAATTCAAAATCAATATGAACGGATTCCCATAATGAAGGTTCCTTTCCTTTCTCTCTTTCGCCTTTTATTTTCATTGAAAAACCTTCAATTATCAGTCGCTGTTTTTTTAATATTGATACAATGTCAATTCCACTGCATGCTCCAAGGCCCATCAATAAAGTTTGCATTGGGCGAACACCAAAATTACTACCTCCTGTTTCATCGCTTGTATCTAACCGAAGTGTATGGCCATTTGCATCTTTTGCTTCAAAGCCAAAATCTCCTGCTATCCTGTTGACTTCAATTGTTATCATTTATAATTTTTACTACAAAGGTAAAGAATGAAGCACTTTAATTATTCATACGTTTATAAGTGTGTCGCTGCTCTCCATAGCGTTATAATGCTGGTTAAAATTACTACAGCACCTACAGCGATAAACATAGTTTTTATAGGCAATTTACCAACCAGCCTTGCAGCAATCGGAGCAGCGATCAGCCCGCCAATTATAAGTCCTGCCACATCCGTAATGGGAAGGCTTTTTAAGAAAATAAAAAAAGTAATTGAACTTGCCAGTACAACAAAAAATTCAGCAAGGCATACAGAGCCAATAACAAAACGTGGGCTTTTTCTTTTTGAGATCAATGTACTTGTGACTAATGCTCCCCATCCACCACCTGCAAATGCATCCATAAAGCCTCCTGCTGATGCCAGTATGCCCACACGTTTTATTCTATCCTGAATTTTATTTTTACGAAATGCTTTGCGAATAATAAAATAACCAAGATATAAAGTGTAAACTGAAAGAGGAATTCTTACAAGTGAAGCATATCGTTGCCCAAAGAAAGCCAGCGATGCCCCAATAACAGCTCCAATAACACCAGGGATAACCAAAGCTTTAAATAATTTTTTATTAATATTTCCAAAGCGGTGATGGCTATACCCCGATACACCACTTGAGAAAACCCTTGCTGAGTGCACCCTGCTACTCACTATTGCAGGGTTAACACCATATGCTAAAAGAAAGGTTGTTGAAATAGTACCATATCCCATTCCCAATGAACCATCTACCATTTGTGCAAAAAAACCGGTTACCAACATCAGCAGGAAGGAACGTGTATCAATAAACTTCGGAATGGTTTTAAAGCCTTCTGCTATTTTTTCAAAAGGAACATAAGATAATATTCCATGCCCCAAAATCATAAAACAAAATGCAAGCAAACACCACTTTACAATTTGCTGCCATCTTTTTTGTTCAGGCTTGTTAAGTTCTTCTAAAGTGATGTGCTTTGCCACCAATGTTTTTGTAAGATCATTCAGCTGTTTTACTTTTTCACCAAAATCCCCCTTCATACCTTCTCTTATTATTTGCATATTTTGTAAAACGCCTTCCATTTCATCAGGTATCATATTATTGATCACTTCCTTTAATCGCTTTGCAATGGTAGGAGATTTGCCATTGGTAGAGATCGCGATCTTTACACTTCCTTTTTTTACTATTGAACTAAGATAAAAATCACATAGATCCGGTTTATCAGCTACATTAACCAGCTTGCCGGTTTTGTGTGCATCATCTCTTATCTGTTCACTGGTGATTATACTATTAACTGCAACGATTGCTAAATCTGCATCCTCCAGATCGGTTATGGAATAAGGCTTTTGTTCAATTGTAATATTCGAATACTCTTTGGCTAGCTCGTAAATTTCATCTTTGATTGTAAGAGATACAAGATGAATTAAAGTGCCCGGAGAATTTTGTATAACAGCCTGCAATTTTTCTAATGCAACATTTCCTCCTCCTATTATAAGCAACCGAAGATTTTCCAGCTTTAAAAAAACAGGAAACAAATTATTACCAGTGTCAATAAAAGTATCTTGTTCTTCTGGCACTGTAAGTGTTTTATTTTCCATCATTACTTTTTTTAAAAGTGAATTGCTGGTGGATATTTATCCGGAATACATTCTGATCTTCAAGAACAGATGTATTGCTGCGCCACTGAAATATTTTAAGATACTGACATTGTAAACTTGTATTTGAAAGCAGTTTAAACTGCAAGGCTGCAAAGGTTCTGTTCTGATCAAAAAAACGGATGGTGTTTATGTAAGCCGGATTAACCATTACTTCATTTCCGATCAATAGTTTAAGATTTTCTTTTAAAGGAAATTGCCAGTCAAACCGGTAACGAAGACGAAAAATATAATCATAATTTTTGGTCTTATTATTATTTACAATCTGTTGAAGAAATCGTTGCTCCGTTCTCAGGCGTTGTGTAAAATTGATTTTCTTTAATTTAACCTGGTAAGAAAACTCCTGCCATGATCGCCATTCATTTTTAAAAAACAGTAGCTTATCCAGATACTGTGCATTTTTAATAAATGCCAAGCCTCCTGTAACTGCAGCATGATCATTAAAAGTATAACTCAATCCCGAACGGACAAAAAACTGCGACCATTTCTCCGTCCAATCTCTTGTTCTTAATTGTACATCGCTAACCAGTGACCAGTTTTTATTAAAGCGAACTGTATTATAATATCCTGCCCAAAGCATATTGGTATGTACGGTTCTTTGCTGCGCATGCGAAACAGCAGGGATGATCATTGCGAATGAAAGTATATAAATTTTTGAGTTCACTATATTTTTTTTAATTAGAAAATTTTTTACGAAATGAAAAATCGCCAAAAGATTCTTTGCCTATTCTTTCATTTTTAAAATCTTTAAACAATCCATCAAGTTCACCAAGTATGGAATCTTCATCAAGGCTCTCTTTATAAATTTTATTCAATCGCAGTCCTTCATTATCTCCACCTAAATGCAAATTGTATTTTCCCAAAGCTGTTCCCACAAAACCTATCTCTGCTATGTATGATCTGGCGCAGCCATTAGGGCAGCCGGTCATCCTTATAATAATTTCTTCGTTAATTAATTGATGTTTAGCAAGCAATGAATCTATTTTAGTGATCAGGGAAGGCATATAACGTTGTGCCTCTGCCAATGCTAAAGGGCAGGTTGGTAAAGCAACACAAGCCATTGCATTTTTGCGAATGGGAGATGCATTATTAGTATGCTCAATAATTTTATACTCTCTTAAGATTTGATCTATCACTTCTTTATCATTCTCATCTACATCACTGATGATCACATTTTGATTGGCAGTAAATCTAAAAGTAACCTTGCCGGTTTTTGCTATTGCAAGCAATGCTGATTTTAATAATACATTTTCGTCATCCAGTATTCTTCCGTTCTCAACAAAAACTGTATAGTACCATAAGCCTTCATGATTTTGCTCCCATCCATAATAATCACTGCGACTATTGAACGTATAAGGTTTTGCTTCTTCAAATGCAAAGCCAGTGCGGTTTTCCACTTCCTTCTTAAACCATTCAACACCTAACCTGTCAAGGGTATATTTTAATCTTGCCAGCTTCCTGTCACTGCGGTTTCCATAATCCCGTTGTACAGTAAGTATCTCGTAAATGGCTTTCAATGTTTTTTCTTCACTATCAGCAAAACCAATTACTGTTCCCAGCCTTGCATACGTATCAGGATTATCATGTGTGGTTGATAACCCGCCACCAATTGCGATGTTAAAACCTTTTAATTTATCCTTTTCATTTATCGCGATCAATCCAATATCATTTCCAAAAACATCTACATCATTGTTTGGAGGAATAGCAATTGCAATTTTAAATTTTCGCGGCATATACCTTTCCTGGTAAAGCGGATCTTCCTCTTCTTTTTTATCCAGCACTTTTTCTTCATCAAGCCATATCTCGTACCATGCTCTTGTTTTTGGCATTAACAGTGTGCTTATTTTATCAGCATAAGAAAATATTTCTGAATGAATATTTGACTGTTTTGGATGAGCGCTGCACAATACATTACGGTTGATGTCGCCGCAGGTTGCAATAGAATCAAGCTTCGCAGCATTAAAAGCTTTTATGGTAGGTTTTATTTTTGATTTTAAAATTCCATGCAGCTGAACTGTTTGACGTGTTGTTATTTTAATTACGCCTGTAGAATTTTCACCTGCGATTTCATGCATGGCTATCCATTGGTCAGCAGTTAAAAAACCACCGGGCAAACGAAGACGAATCATAAAGCTGTACAGGCGATCCAACTTCTTTTCAGCTCTTTCCTCACGACGGTCGCGATCATCCTGCTGGTACATGCCATGAAATTTTATCAGCGCCTGGTCATCTTCACGAATGGCGCCTGTAATTTCATCCTGTAAACTTTCAGCAATAGTGCCACGCAGTCCATTACTTTGTGTTTTGATCTTTTCTAGGGGGGATAAAGGCCCCCTGTCCACCGAAGGGGGAACTTGTGAGGTAAGTCTATTTGTATTATCTGTACCGCTTTTCATTTTAATATTTTAATGTGTTCGTTTCTAAAAAAAGATTTAAGTAAGCAAGTAAAAGCATCATCCTTAGTTCCCCCTTCGGGGGACAGGGGGCTGCTTTAATACACATCCCTAACATACCTTCCATCTTCTTTCATATCATCAAGATATTTCACTGCTTCTTCTTTTGATCTATCGCCAAACTGTTCTATTATCCGCAATAAAGTTTGTTCAACGTCAACACTCATCGGATCTTTCGTTCCGCATACATATACATAACTTCCCGTTTGCAACCATTCAAAAAATTCAGCGCCATGTTGTAACATTTTATGTTGCACATAAATTTTTTCCGGCTGATCTCTTGAAAAAGCAAGATTTACTTTTGTAAGCACGCCGGTTTCAAACCAGTTTTGTATTTCAGTCTGGTAAAGAAAATCAGTAGTGAAATGTTGCTCACCAAAAAAAAGCCAGTTCTTCCCTGTTGATCCTGTTGCATCTCTTTCTGCAATAAAAGAACGGAATGGTGCAATACCTGTTCCAGGGCCGATCATAATAATATTTTTATCCTCTTCAGGCAAACAAAACTGGTTGTTGGGGTGTATGTAAAAATTAAGTTTATCATCTATTGTAAAATGAGATAAAAAATCAGATGCTAAACCGTATTTCGTTTCATCATTTATTATAAAATAATTTTTTGCAACCGTTATATGCACTTCACCTGAATGAGCTTCAGGTGAAGAGGCAATAGAATACAAGCGTGGCGCTATTAGTTCTAGAATTTTTATAACCTCTAAAAATTGTTGTGCATCACTTACTGGATACGCTTTCAATAAATCCAACAGATCAATTCTTTTTACAGAAATTTCTTTTTTAACTACAGAAGCATATTGTTTAACAACACGTTCAGGCAGGTAAACGATATTTAATTTTTTGTGCAGCAGATCATACACAGAAACCAATTCATCTTTAAAATCAATACTAGTTGTTGCATCAATTCCAGTTAATGCAATTATTTTTTCAACAACTATTTTATCATTTTCAGGAATGATACCGATAGAATCTCCAGGCTGATAGCTTACATCTTCTGCTGCAATTTCTATATGATATGTTTCTTTTGCAGAACCCCTGTCATTAAGATTGTTATGAGTCAGTAATGTGCCTGTATAATTTTTTCTGCCGGCTGATTTTTTAATAGTATGAGGATGCACTGTTACAGCACTATGATCATTGTTTAATGATCTGAAAATATTTGAGAACCACTCTTCTGCTTCTGCACCAAAATCAATATCACATTTTTGCAAAGGTGCGATTCGTTTTCCTCCGAGCTTATTTAGTTGTTCATCTACATCTTCACCTGCTTTGCAAAACAATGGGTAAGATGTATCACCTAAAGCAAGCACACTGTATTTTAATTTATCAAGCTTAAATCCATTCTGGTGCACATGATCATAAAATTTTTTTGCCGCTGCAGGTGGCTCTCCATCGCCATGTGTACTAATGACAGCTAAAAAATATTCTTCTTTCGCAAGATCATTTAACCTATACTGCTCCATGCTTTGCACCTTTGCATGAATGCCCTGCTTCTTTGCTTTTGCGGCAAATTCAGTAGCCACTTTTTTTGAATTACCTGTTTCTGTTCCGTATGCGATCGTAATTTTATTTGCACCATTTTTTGTAACAGGTTGTTCATCTTTTGATGATTGCTTTGCTACGATGCCGTTTAAATAGCCATTCATCCACACCAACTCCTCGCCGGTAGAACTATTTATAAGATCAAGCAACGTTTTTAATTTATGCTCTGCTAACATGTTTCTTTTCTTTTTGAGTGTCAGCAATAGGAATTACCTGGCTTGTAATGGGTTTAAAATAATATTCACTGCTGTTGCTGTTTGCCAGCCATGCAAACTGTTGATGCAGTGAAACTACTTTTCCAATTATCACAATTGAGGGAGAAATGAAAGATTGCCCTTTTAAATTTTCTTCATACTTATACAAATTACTGATGTGTACTTTTTGAAATGGGGTTGTTGCCTGTTCAATTACAGCTAGCAGTTTGTCATCTGAGATATTATTTGCTCTCAGCTTTTCAACAACATTCTCCAACGTTTCAGATGACATGTAAAAAATCAATGTATCATTAGTGTTGGCTAATTCTTTCCAATAATCCTCGGTTACAATGTCTGATTTATAATTAGTAACAAAGCGAACAGCAGTTGAATAACCTCTTGCTGTAAGAGGAATACCGGCATAGGCAGCGGCTCCTAAAGCAGCCGTAACGCCGGGAATAATTTCATACGGAATATTATTTGCCACAAGAGTTTCCAACTCATCCATGATGTTTGAAAAAATTGAAACATCACCGCCTTTTAAACGCACTACCAATTTTCGCTGCCGTGCATATTCAACCAACAATTCATTAATGGTTTGCTGAGGTGTGGAAACTCCACGACGGCATTGCTTACCAACATGAATTATTTCCGCATCACGTCTTACATACGTATTCAATATCTCTTCACTAACCAGGCGGTCAGCAAGAACTACATCAGCCTGTTGCAGCCATCGTGCAGCTTTAATGGTGATCAGTTCGGGATCTCCCGGTCCTGCACCTGCAAGAATTACTTTCCCTGCTTTATTCATAATCTACCAATTTAGTAGGGTAAAAATTTAAAAAAAATCTTATTGGATCATACATGCTCCAACGGTAACACAGCTTGTTTCATCAATTAAAATTGCTCCCCCATTTTCTCTTAATTTTTTATAAGAATCAAATGCAACCGGCGATGCCGTTTTAATAGTTGCTTTTATAATATCATTCAGTTCAGCTTTTTCAGGGGAATACTCTTTTTGCAAAGTGTTCACGTCTAATTTATAATCGATCTCCTTCACTATACTTCTTACCACTTTACTGTTTACCTGTAGAAAATATTTATTGCCAGCCACTAATGGTTTATTACCCATCCAACATAACAGCACTTCAAATTCCTGTTCGGTTGTTGGTTGGTTATCCCGGTGTACGATCATATCACCACGGCTAACATCTATATCATCTTCAAGATGTAGCACTACGCTCTGCGGTGCAAACGCTTCGTCCATTTCTCTTCCCCCTATCTCTATTGCTTTAATAGTGCTTTCTATCCCGGAGGGCTGAACAATAATTTTATCTCCTTTCTTATAAATACCACTGATTATTTTTCCTGCATAACCCCTGTAATCGTGCAGCTCAGGCGCCTGCGGACG
>JAYVEA010000249.1:0-3340 GCA_043749085.1 Chitinophagales bacterium | reverse complement strand
TGATTTTAATGAAATAACATTTGAAAAAACAGTTTGATCAATTACTGAAGTAACTTTTAACTTATAAAAAATATCTGAGTTTATTGTTGGTGTATAGCTAAAGCCGGTTTCCTTAGGATTAAGTGTAGCCAATGTTGTAAAGAATCTTCCATCTGTTGAACTCTGAACTACTATTGTTTTAATGGGTTCATCAGCAATAATATTCCAGCTTAAATTGTGATTACCTCTATCAGTTTTACCGGTAAGTGCTACATCTCTTATAGGTAATGCGCCGGCTTCAACAAAAGTTCCGCTAATTGTATAAGATCCAAGGCTTCCATAATTTGTAGTATTTACATTGCCTGTTCCCTGTACTGTAACAAAGTATGTTCCTGCATTTAAGGTTGTATCAATAACTGCATTCAATAATGTAGGCGCATCATAGGTTCCGATGGTTTGAAGACTTGAGTTTTGTAATATTAGTTTAATATCAAGGTCAGCTCCGTCTAAATTAGCAGCGTTTACTGAAAATGGAATAGCATTTAGATGCAACGCTCCCTTTGCAGCGAAAACGAATTTAAAAACATCTTTATCTGTTGGCGTAGTTATTATTCCCGGGTTTGTAAATGTATTATTTGCCACCGTAATTATTGCCGGATTACTTGAAGGACTATCACTATAATCATCGGTTTTGTATGTAAATCCATTTTGCGTTGTAATAATAGAAAGATTGTCCTGTGCTGCATTACATCCGTTAGGGGTAGGGCCATTATTCCATCCCGTTAGATTTTTATAATAACTGTTTCCCATAACCGGCGCCCAGCCTATCTCGCCGGTGCCAACACCTGAATTATAAGTATCTACTAAAGCACATGTATTGCTATATGACGACTGATGTGATAAGCCTACAGTATGCCCACTTTCATGTGTGCAACATTCGGCAACAATTTTTGGGCTGTTAGCCAGCCTGTCAGGAAAAACAAAACCCGGTGTATCATCGCCCCAGGTAAATGAACCTGTATATGAAACACCACCCACACCAGTGTACCAACCGCTGGTAGGCGTTACAATAATTCTAATTCTTTTTATAAGAGGGGCTGCTAAAAAAACTGTCGAGTCTGTAGTGATATTTATATTAAAGGGCCTGTAATCTTCAGCTACCCTGTTAAATACTTCTGTAATTTGTGTATCTGTAAATCCTGACGCTGCACATACTAAGGGATTTCCATTATTCCATACCGATGATACAACCGTTTGTCCATCAAAATCTAGAAAGATTGTAGCCTGAGCTGAAGAGAAGCTGCTAAGCTTAGGTAAACTTATTGCATTTAGTGAGGTTAGAAAGGCCCACAATACCATAAGCGTATAGGATTTTTTCATGTTCGTGGTTTTAGAGAGGTTTGGATGTAAGGATTTTTATAGTAGATCGCGTCGTCTATTCGTGGTCTTCTATCAAGTCTGCTGTATTTTTTTTGTTTATAAAATAATTGCCGTTTGCATCTGACTTTAATTCAAATGCATCTGAATATTTTGTATTGATGATCCTGCCGATATAGGTTACAGACTTATCATCATTTATTCTTTTTGAAATGCCGAAAACAGTATTGTCAAGATTATTCAATTTTATAATAACATTCTGTAAATTGTTATAGCGTTGGATTGATGAGGTAATTATGCCTGTAAGGCCAACATTCTCACCCAGCGAAAACTTTATTGTTCTGCCTTCAGGAGTTGTAAATATTTTTTCTAATTCTTTTGTAGGGAAATTGATCGTTTTGGCAAACGCTGCAAACAACGGGGGTCTTCTTTCAGTAACAATTTGCGAATTGGCGTTGTTAAAGGACACAAGCAATGTAAAAAGCACAACGGCTTTGTAAATGCGTTTCATAGTTTGAATTTTTGGTTTTTTCAAAAATACTGGATGACTATAAAACGCAGTTCCTTGTAAAAAATTGTTAATGAGGTAAAAAAAAAGTTAGAAACGGGATAGGAAAAATACTAAGTATTAATACTGACCGGTGCTTAGTAATACCAATGTGCAGGCTTCCATTACCTGGATATTATTTTGTTTTGCGAGTTTATACAGTTCGGGATTTTCTGTGCCGGGATTAAATATTATTCTTTTTGGTTTTAAAGAGATGATGTAATCGTAATACTGTTTTTGATTTTGGGGATTAAGATAAAGGGTAACCGTGTCGATATCTGTAAAAGGTTTTTGTTCTGTATTAATTTCTACATCTCCAGCTTTTCCCTTTCGTTTACCAATGCCAATTACGGGATGATTGAACCTGGATAATTTATTTACTGCGAGGTAACTATACCGTGCAGGATTTGGAGATGCGCCCAGTACTAATGTTTTTTTATTTCCCATGTTTTTATATTAAGTCTGCCTGACGGCAGAAATACCTTTTGAAATATCAGTTCAAAAATCTTGCCTTTAATTCAGGTGTCGGTATCATGCATTCATCTTTCTTCCCAAACCATTTGTAACGGTTCCTTCCTACCAGATCATATATACTATCTCTAAAAATTCTTGGTATAATGATAAAGCTATACAGCCACGGCAAAATTCCATTTAATTTTTTTACAACTCTTAAGGCACCGGTAGACCTTGTATAGGCTTTATTATTTTCAATAAAAATAAAAGAATTCAGTTCATTCAGGGGCAAATTATATTGAGCTATAAGCTTTTGACCCCTTTCAGATTGTAAAGAAGCAAACATGAGTTGATTTTTTTTATCATGCCTGATTATAAACTGAACTGCAGCATTGCATAAATTACAAACCCCATCAAATAAAACGATCGGCTGATCCATAAGCAAAGTTACTAAAATGGGTTGCCATGAGTAGATCTGATAAACTTACGAATGATAAAAGGAAAAGGCTTTACAGAAGAGATAAAGAAGTTGGTGATAAATTTCTTTCCAAAAAGTTGTTGTATCCTTCTTCCGATGTATAGCCTGCCTGCAAATTGACGTTTCCAGTTGGTTGCATATTGCTCTTCCATTTGCTGCCTGCTTATCTTTTTTTGTAAGAAGTTATGTATACTTTCAAAAGCTATTTTACTTCCATGAAGCGCCATGCTCATTCCATTACCGCAAAGCGGAGTTATCATTCCTGCCGCATCACCTATCATCAATACTTTATTTTCTACCTGCGCTTTTTTATCAAAACTAATTTGTGAGATAGTAACAGGAAAACCGGGAAGAATTTCAACAGAAGAAAAAAGCTGTTTTAGGAATGGATTTTTTAAAAGAATATTTTTTTCCATTTCAACGATAGAATTGTTGTTCTCTTTTAAATTTTTTGCAGTTGTAAGATAGCAAAGGCAATATTTGCCTTCTTCGATTTTAGAAATGCC
>JAYVEA010000248.1:0-3340 GCA_043749085.1 Chitinophagales bacterium | reverse complement strand
AGGAAATGAAGTTTTAAAAGTTGTGTCATTTTTTTCAACCCCTGTTGAATATTGCAGAACATTTATTAATTGATTTGTAAGCGGGGAGGCTCTGAAAGCAGTTGGGTTATAATCATCATACCATAAACCTATTGCTGCTAATACAACTCCACCAACAGCCTGCAATTCTATTCTTGTAACATCATCTTCTAATCTGCGACCATTAGGAAAGCCATCCATATTAGGTATGAATTGAATTGATTGATTACCATTATAAGCAGGATCCGTTAATCCTAATACTGCTGCCTGTACTAATCCAAGAGAACTAAACTTTGGATCATTACGTGGTGTAGGTGGTACGGCCATATTTAGCCTCAACATATCACCACCATTTGGTAAAAAGTTATTAATAAAGGGTTTGCCGGGTTTTAAAGGACTACCACCTTCTTTATTTACTGCTAATTGATAGGGAGCTAAATTAGGTACTCCTGTGTGAAAAATTGGCCATAGATCTACTGAACGTGGCTTGCCGGGACCAGGTAATAATAATTTACCGGCAATTGCATCATCAAGTGCTGTACCCTGAACTGCAGCGGAGCCTTTTAAACCATACAACCCGTTTGCTCCATTACGAAAATCAAAAACCTGTAAAGAATGTGTTTGAATACGTAATGCTTTAAAAGCTGGAACTGCACCTCCAAATTTACTATCATCCATATACAGCGCTAATTCAGGATTATAAAAGAAATCGCCAAAAGTTGAAATGTTTGCCAAATCCTGGTAAGGCGTACCAAAATTCCACTGGTCTTTTTTACCAATTGGTATAACAGCTTCATTGGTTAAGGGCATCCCTAATCTTGAAACCTGTACCCAATTTCCGGTTTCAGCAGATGCCCCTCCGGTAGTATTTAAAGTTTTGGTAGCAAGCCTGCTTGCTGATGCCCATACACCTATAATATAATTTGGATCTAAAATATTTGCAGCCGCGGAAACCGGTTGCTTATTTTTCGAAAGTGTTGCAATGTCAATCTGCAGGCAAATTGAATGAGTATTATATTGAGCCAACCCATCACGGGATCTCATATTTTGTCTGGGTGCATCCCCTAAATCAAATATACCTCCAAGGTCAACGAAAAAAGGATCATCTGAAGGGCCACAGAAAACTTTCTCTCCAGTGGTTGCAGTAGCAATAGAGGTTGTAATTAATGTATTATAATCCGGAATATTTAATCCAACTGCAGAACTTATTGAACGGGGACCAATATTTGGAGGAGGTACAACTCCACCGGTAACAATTGCAGTAAAAGTTGCGCCTCCGTCTGTACTTCTCTCACAGGTATAAGTTGTATATAAATTTCTTTTTCCTAACCTAATATTAAAAAATGTGGTTGGGTCCTGATTAGTTCTGGTAAAAGTAAAACGGTATGTTATATCATCACCAGGTGTGGTGGTATTATTATCTATGTGAATCTCATAACGAATATTTTCACCAAACGTATTATAATTGGGACCACCCTGCGGAAGTTCAAATGGAATAAAATTGGCGATGATGTTTATTTTATCAGGGTTATCCGGGCTTCTGAAAGCATATAGATCTGTATTATCGGCCAGAGGATCATTAGAAATTAATGGAGCTTCTCTGTGGCTGGAAGACATTAAGATAACAGAAAAAATAAAAGAGCAAAACACCACAGCAATAAACTTTAAGAATTTGGTGTGAGTAACCTTTTGTTTCATAATGAGTTTTTTAAAAAAATGTTAGGTATTTCAATAAACTGATCACCAGAAAGTGACCACTTATTCTGACATACGACCTTTTATTATCATCGGTTTTAAAATTTTAATCTTTTTTTTTGTTAATAAATCCAACGAATTAAAAAAACCGTTTATAAATATTCCTGATTGATTTTTATTATTCCTGATGTATAAATTATCTATCACAGAGAAAATATTATTATTGACTATTCAAAAATTTAAACATGTTTAAAAATTATTTTACCCTTATTGCTATTGTAATTTTTACCGGTAAGTTTATTAATGTTGAAGCACAAACAAAACCGCTAAATATTGTAACTACTGCGGTTCCTTTTTTAAGAATTTCTCCGGATGCCCGTGCAGGTGGCATGGGAGATGTTGGCATAGCAACTTCACCGGATGCTAATTCATCTTTCTGGAATATTGCCAAAACTCCCTTTGCAAAAAACAAAGCCGCAATAGGGGTAACATATACTCCATGGTTAAGAAACCTGGGGCTTAGGGATGTTTATCTTACTTCACTTGCAGGTTATTACCAGTTAGATGAAACACAGTCAATCTCAAGTTCACTCAAGTATTTTAGTTTAGGGGATATCCAGTTTAATGATGAAATGGGTAATGATTTAAATTCGTACAGACCAAGAGAATTTTCTTTTGATGCCGGGTATTCGCGAAAACTATCAGATAAATTAGCATTAGGTATAGCATTAAGATACATTCACTCAAATCTGGCCAGCGGAAGTTATGGTGGCCAGACTTATAAAGCGGCTTCTGCTGTAGCCGCAGACATCAGTTTATTTCATGATGGAACATCAGGTATGACAACATCAGGATTAAATTGGGGGTTAACTGTAACTAATCTGGGATCAAAAATATCTTATACAAACGATGCTAATCGAAAAGATTATTTACCTGCAAATATGGGTTTAGGGTTAGCTTATACAAAAGTATATAATGAAGACACAAAACTAACTATAGGCATAGATGTAAATAAATTATTAGTACCTATACCTCCACAATTAAGTGGTTCTAATACATCAGCAGATTCTGCAGCTATTTCAAATTATAGAAATAAAGGTGTTCTTAACAGCGTATTCAATTCTTTTAATGCCGGGCCAGGACAATTAGCAGCAGGTGCAGAAATAATATTTCAAAATTTGCTTGTACTAAGAACAGGCTATTTTTATGAATCTCCTAAATATGGTGATAGAAGATTTTTTACAGTAGGTGCAGGTTTAAACATGCAAAGAGTGACTACAAATTTCTCGTTTCTTATACCCTCAGGAAATAATTCAGCAAGGAGTCCCCTACAAAATACGCTCAGAATTGGTCTCGCAATTAATCTTGGTACACAATAACTCAACTGTTTTATATAGGTGATGATTTTTTTTAATTAGAAAAGGTAAGATTATTATCTGCTACTCTTAATGTGCTTGAAACAACTTTGCCATTTTATTTTTTAATTTTTTAAAATTGAATTCGAGGCATATATTTGCAATCCCAAAATTTAAGGGAGCATAGCTCAGTTGGTTTAGAGCATCTGCCTTACAAGCAGAGGGTCCGCGGTTCGAACCCGTGTGCTCCCACAAAGTAACCTCGTCAGAAC
>JAYVEA010000247.1:0-10907 GCA_043749085.1 Chitinophagales bacterium | reverse complement strand
GTTTCGTTATTAACTTTTAATTTTTCCTCAGCTTTTGCACTTAAATTAACTTCAATTTCAAAAGGTGGTAATTCAACAGAGTCTCCTATTAATTTGAGAGAATCTGGACTATCTAATATTAAAATTCTTTTACTTATTGAAATTGCACTATTAAAATTTTGTTTAGAAATATTATTATTTGTTCTGTCTTTCATGTTACATGACATCAGAAATATTAAGGTCAAATATGGGACTAAAAATTTTCTCATAATTCTATTATTTAAGTCTCACTCACCACCAACTCCTTACTACCTGTAGCATTTGTCTGAACCATGATTTATAGGATTACAAGATTAAGGGATTAAGAACCTCCGTATTTATTTTGCTTAATAAATTATTTAACCTTTTTAATCTTATTAATCCTCTAATCTACCCAAATCATGGTTCAGAAATATTATCAGACAAACCTCTCACTCACCACCAACTCTTTACTTCCCGCCACATATTTATAAAAGCCTTCTCCGCTCTTAACCCCTAAAAACCCTGCTGCTACCATGTTTGAGAGTAATGGGCATGGCGCATATTTAGGATTACCAAAACCATCCTGCAATACTTTTAAAATTGAATGGCAGACATCCAAACCAATAAAATCTGCAAGCTGCAAAGGCCCCATGGGGTGAGCCATACCAAGTTTCATAATTGTATCAATTTCTTCCACGCCTGCAACGCCTTCGTGCAGACTGTAAATAGCTTCGTTTATCATTGGCATTAAAATACGGTTGGCAATAAAGCCGGGGTAATCATTTACCTCGCAGGGAACCTTACCTAACTTTTTGCATAGCTCAATAATTGTTTGTGTTACATCTTTAGCCGTTGAATAACCGTTCACTATTTCCACCAGTTTCATTACCGGCACAGGATTCATAAAATGCATACCGATAACCTTTGATGGCCGCTTGGTTACTGCTGCAATTTTTGTAATGGAAATAGAAGAGGTATTTGTTGCAAGGATACACTCTGCAGGTGCTACCTCATTAATCTCTTTAAAGATATTTAATTTAAGATCTTCATTCTCTGTTGCTGCTTCAATTACCAGCTGTGCATTTTTTACCCCGGCCGCTAAAGAAGTATTGGTAGAAATATTTTGTAAGCAGGATAATTTTTCTTCTTCTGTTATTGTTCCTTTTTCAATTTGCCTGTTAAGATTTTTTGAAATAGTTGCAAGCGCTTTATTAAGTTGCGGTTGTGATACATCTATTAAATCAACTTTAAAACCATTTTGTGCAAACACGTGTGCAATGCCATTTCCCATTGTGCCTGCACCAATGATTGCAACTGTCTTGATTGTCTGAACCATGATTTGGGTAGATTTATAAAATTAACATGAAAGAAAATTATCCTCTTAGTGATCTATCAACAAATGTAAAATGAATAATTCTAGGATTGCAGAGTAATCTTATAAATCCATTAATCCACCCAAATTATGTTTCAGACAGCAACTACTTCCTTTTATAATCTCCTCTCTTCCATGCTTTGATAAACTCTGCCCAGGCCAATGGATTAAAAATATTTTGCGGAGGAAGCTGACCGGCATAATAACTCTTAACAGCAGTCTGCTTTAAATTGTAATTGACAGCCTCACGACCGTCTCTGGGAAGAATTCTTTCCATTGCTGCAAGCGTAGCCGCATTTGTATTTTTTCTTGCAATTTCCATATTATCATCCGGCACTTTTGCGTTTACAAAATCTCTTTCAAATTGTTCACGTGTTGGTCTGCGCTTAATTATAGTTGCAGGAAGATAAATGGTGTCCTGTACCATAAGCTGAATCATGCTATGTTGATTTCCTTCAAGGTTTTTTGGAATTGAAACAACTTTTGGTTTATAACCAATGCTGGTAAACTCTATCAGGTCTCCTTTTAAAACTACAATGGAAAAAACGCCCTGGTCATTAGTGATGGTTCCGCGATTTTGTCCTTTTACAACAATACTAACTGAAGGAATCCCTTTAAGGCTATCGGCAGTCATCACCACTCCATACAATTGAACTACAGAATCTTTAAATAATTCAAACTGCGCTTTCGCAATAATGGGGGTTACAAAAAATATGATTAGAAATGAGTATAAATATTTTTTCATCTATGGTACTTAAAAATTAAGTCTCCCCTTTTGGGGGAGATTTAAAGGAGGCTAAAGTACGTTGCGATTGTTTAAATTTGCAGATTGTAAAAGTTTTTAACAAATAATTGAACGATGACGCAGGAAGATGTTTTAAAAGCGCTTGGTAATGTGCAGGAACCGGATCTCGGTAAAGACCTTGTGACACTGAATATGGTTAAGGATATTGTGATTAATGGCAATAATGTTTCGTTTACTGTAGTGCTTACTACGCCTGCCTGCCCAATGAAAGATCTGATAAAAAATGCATGTGAAAATGCTGTAAAAATATTGGTGGATAAAGAGGCACTTGTTACAGTGAATTTTACGTCAAACACAACTACGCTCAGAAAGGATAAAAATATTTTGAGTGGAGTAAAAAATATTATTGCGGTTGTGAGTGGCAAAGGAGGCGTTGGTAAAAGTACGGTGGCAAGTAATTTTGCTCTGGCGCTGGCAGACAGCGGCGCAAAAGTTGGGTTAATGGATGCGGATATTTATGGACCAAGTGTGCATATAATGTTTGGTGTTCGTGGCGAAAGGCCAATGATGAAAGAAGGCGAGGGAGGCAAAGGATTGATAGTGCCTTTGGAACGTTATGGAATTAAATTAATGAGTATTGGTTTGCTGGTTGATGAAAAGCAAGCCGTGGTTTGGCGTGGGCCAATGGTGAGCAGCGCCATCAGGCAATTTGTTACTGATGTTGATTGGGGTGAGCTGGATTATTTGGTTATCGATATGCCACCTGGCACAGGTGATATTCATTTAACGATTGTGCAAACAGTTCCGGTAACAGGAGTAATTGTTGTTACTACTCCGCAGTTGGTTGCGCTTGCTGATGCAAAAAAAGGAATTGCAATGTTTAACCAGGCACAGCTGAAAGTGCCTGTGATTGGCCTGGTTGAGAATATGAGTTATTTTACACCAGCTGAATTACCGGATAATAGATATTATATTTTTGGAAAAGAAGGTGGTAAGAAATTAGCGGATGAATATGATATTCCTTTCTTAGGCGAGATACCATTGGTGCAAAGTATTCGTGAAGGCGGAGACTCCGGTGTTCCTGTTATGATGAGTGATGATTTGATAAGCAAACAGGCTTTTATTGATTTTGCTGCCAATGCAACAAGAGGAATTGCGATGCGTAATGCAGAAATGCCTGCAACAGAAGTTAGTGAAGTGCTTGAGGTGAGTGGAAGTTGATCGTTATTTTTTTAAATACAATTTCTTCTTCTTATAATTAATTTTAGCCCCATACTTTATTAAAATATCTGCGCCGATAACACCGTTGCAGGGTTCTGTTATTCCTTTTTTTGCAAGTGAATCTTTTACATGTGTAAAGTCAGTTGCGTACAGATCAAATGAGGGTATGTCAAAATCGTTGATCTTAAAAACAGCTACCTGCCTGTGAAATATCTTCATCTCTGATGTTCCAACACCACCGCCAAGTTCTTCCATAGATGCAAATTCCAGTAAATTTTCTTTAGCAAAACCAATATCAATTACAGTGTTGCTTGCGCCTGTATCAACCAGAAAACAGGCTCTAATATCATCAATCTTTACTTCTGCTTCTAAATGCCCTATTGCATTTAGCTTGAGTGGAATTTCCATGTAAATTTTTTTCTTCATAGTTTAAATCTTTAATGTAAGAATAATAATATTTTATTTATTCCTCACCAAATTACTGCTTGCCATTCACTAACTGAATAATACCGCTTATGTCAACAATGTGTCAATAATACACATTAAATTATGTTTCGAAACATTTCCGATGTATCTTTGCAACGCAATTCAAAAGATGATCATCCTTCACTGAAAAGTATCGTTTACATAACGAAGTCAGTAGCCACCACAGATATTTTGGTTAGGCTCGAACTGCGAAATTTTTTCTAAAATTTAAAATTTGAATTTATGAACAGTAAAGTAGTGCCTTCTATTATACAAATGGAAGAAGAAAGTTTAAAACAACTTGTAACGGAAGTACAGGAAACCATAGCAACCAACATTAATGACCAGAAAAGCGTTGTAAAACCAAAAGCGTTTAATAATGTTGATATGTGGAATTCTCAAAGAAATATTCGTACGGCAATTTCTATGAGAAGACATTACCCTAAAGCTTTTTAGCAGAGCGGGAATGTAAGAATAGCCATGTGATTAAAGAATGATATATTGCAAAAAATCGTTCTTAAAGCATGGCTTTTCTTATTGATAAATACCTGCAAAAATACACGTACAATGAGTATCATGAGAGATTAATAAATGCTTCTGCCAAAGAATGTTTTGCTACCACAAAGAACCTGGACATGAGCAAATCCTTCATAACTAAAAATCTTATGAAGCTGAGAGGATTGCCAACAAAGGAATTACATCTGCAGGAATTTATCCGGAATATGTGTTTTACATATGTGGAGGAAGATATTTATAAGGAATTTGTAATAGATGCATCTCAACAAAGCATTAAAATGATCTGGAATTTTTATTTTAAAGAGATTGACGAGAATAAAACTCTCGTAAGTACGGAAACAAGAATATTATGCCTTACAAGAAGAAGTAAGTTATTATTTTCTATTTATTGGTTTTTTGTAAAACCTTTTAGCGGAATCATAAGAATTGAAATGCTGCGATTAATTAAGAAGAAGGCAGAAAGTAACTGATGGTATCACTGAAATATTTTTCTTGTTTTTGGCAATATGCATTCTTTAGCTCCGGTGCGTAAATTATGTTTTTAATTTTTAATTTTTCATTTTTAATTTTTCTTACTTCATCCCATAACCCTTCATCAATAAGGGATTGCAGCAGCTTTGCACCGCCTTCTACTAATACACTTTGTATTTGCAATTCGTACAATGCCTTTAATAATTGCGGTAAAAAATTTTCTTCATCAATCTTATAAAAAATAACATTTCCATTTTCTTCATGTTTTTGTTTGTTAAAGATGATCGTCTTGGTTTCTTTATTAAATATTTTTAAGTAAGAAGGCAAACGCAGATTCATATCTATAACTAAACGAACAGGATTATTTCCCTGCCATAATCTTGTAGTAAGAGAAGGATCGTCCAGCAAAGCTGTATTGGTTCCAATTAAAATGGCAGATTCTTCACTTCTCCATTTATGCACTAAGCGGTTAGTGTATTCATTGCTGATAAGAACTCTTTCACTATTGCTTCCAATTTTTCCATTTGTGCTTTCAGCCCATTTTAAAATTATATAAGGGCGTTGTTTTTGATGAAAAGTAAAAAAGCGCTTGTTTAATTCTATACATTCTTTTTCCAGTATTCCTGTGATAACTTCAATTCCTGCTTCCTGTAATTTTTTAATTCCTTTTCCATCCACTTCTTTATAAACATCTTTACAACCTATTACAACTTTTGGGATTTTATTTTTTATGATCAGATCAACACAAGGCGGCGTCTTTCCAAAATGTGAACATGGCTCAAGAGTAACGTATAATGTGCTTTTATTAATAAGTTTTTTCTTTTCATCTTTTACGCTATTAATACAATTTACTTCTGCATGCGGTTCACCAAATTTCTTATGATATCCTTCACCGATTATCTTTCCATCATGTACCAAAACTGCACCTACCATTGGGTTTGGAGCAACATTACCTGCTGCAAGTTTTGCAAGCCCGATACAGCGGTTCATATATAATTCATCTTCATCCAAGAGCCAAAAGTAACAAAAGCAAAAAATAAATTAAGTTTACTTAAACAATGTAGAAATGAAAATTTCAGATATTACAGAGCATTTGGAAACTTTAGCACCTGTTTATTTCCAGGAGAGTTATGATAATGCAGGACTTATTGTAGGCGATGGCTCTTGTGAATGCAAAGGGATAATAACCTGTCTTGATGCCACTGAAGCCGTTATTGAAGAAGCCATCATCAAAAATTGTAATCTGGTTGTTGCACATCACCCGATAATTTTCAGAGGATTAAAAAAACTAAATGGAGGAAATTATGTTGAAAGAACAATCCTTAAAGCGATAAAAAACGATATTGCTATTTATGCTATTCATACCAATCTTGATAATATAAAGAAAGGGGTAAATCATAAAATGGCTGAAAGGTTAGAATTACAGGATATGCAAATGCTGCAGCCTAAAGAGAGTATCTTAAAAAAACTGATCACGTTTGTCCCGCGGGATAAAACCGAAGATCTGCGAAAAGCATTATTTGCGGTTGGTGCAGGACAATTAGGTAAATACAGTGAATGCAGTTTTAATACGGAAGGTACAGGAACATTTAAACCGGAAGAAGGTGCTGACCCCCATGTTGGAGAAATTGGTAAAAGGCATGAAGAAAAAGAAGTAAAAATAGAAGTGATATTTCCAGGTTACCTGGAACAAAAAATAATACGGGCCATGACAGATGCACATCCCTATGAGGAAGTGGCTTATGATATTATTTCTTTAGGCAATTATCTTTCTGATGTGGGTAGCGGGATGATTGGCGAATTAGCAGAACTTATTGACGAAAAAGAATTTTTAAAGAAAATAAAATCTGCCTTTAATTTAAAAGTGATAAAGCACACGAATTTATTGGGCAAAAAAATAAAAAAAGTGGCAGTATGTGGTGGCGCCGGGAGTTTTCTTATCCAGGTAGCCTTGTTAAGCAGGGCGGATATTTATATTACTTCTGATATAAAATACCATGAATTTTTTGATGCTGAAGGCATGCTTTTGGTAGATATTGGGCATTATGAAAGCGAACAGTTCACTATAGACCTTTTATATGAGTTTTTAAGGGAAAAATACCCTAACTTTGCCGTCCGAAAAACGGAGGTAAATACCAACCCTGTTAATTATTATTTATAGAGATATGGTTGGTTAAATCTCACAACAATAAATCTCAAATCAGAAATTTAAATATGGCTACAGTTAAAGATTATTCGGTTGAAGAAAAATTATCATCAGTTGTAAAGCTTCAAAAAATTGATAGTAAGCTTGATAATTTACAGGTTTTAAAAGGTGAATTGCCAATTGAGGTAAGTGACCTGGAAGATGAAATTGAAGGTTTGCATGCACGCCAAAATCGTATTGAAGAAGAGATCAATGGAATGCAGCAGTTCATTGAACAAAAAAAGACTACGATAAAAGAATCCGGTGACCTGATAAAAAAATATGAGAAGCAAAGTGATAATGTAAAAAATAACCGTGAATTTGAGGCTATCAATAAAGAAATGGAAATGCAGACCTTGGAAGTAAAGCTTGCAGAGAAACATATTAAAGATGCAACTGAAGAAATTGCTGAAAAGGCTAAACAGCTTGAGCTGGCGAAGAAAGCTGTTTCTACAAAAGAAGCTAATTTAAAAGGTAAAAAAGGGGAGCTTGAAAAGATAATTGCGGAAACTGATAAAGAAGAAAAGCATTATAACAAACTGGCTAAAGGTGCAAGAGAAAGTGTGGATGAAAGATTATTGCTTAGCTATGACCGCATTCGTAAAAACTATCGTAACGGGCTTGCAGTTGTTCCTGTGGAAAGAGATGCATGCGGCGGTTGTTTTAATGCAATCCCTCCTCAAAAGCAAAGTGAGATAAAGCAACGCAAAAAAATTATTGTGTGTGAAAACTGCGGAAGAATTTTAGTGGACGATGATCTGAACAATGCAGTTGAAGTGAAATAAGTAGAGTCAACAGTCCACGGACGATAGACCACAAAAAATTCAGGGTACTTAGGTGCCTTTTTTTTATTTCCAGGCATATTGTTTCCTACTGTGAACAGTCGTCTGTTGACAGTGGACGGAATTCAGTAATTTGCTCCTATGCTTCAGCAGCTTTCCATACAGAATTATGCCATTATTACTGAGCTTGGGATCAGCTTTTCTGATAAGTTAAATATTATAACGGGTGAAACAGGCGCCGGTAAAAGTATTCTGATGGGCGCACTGAGCCTTATTCTTGGAGAAAGGGCTGATTCGTCTGTATTGTTAAACAAAGAAAAAAAATGCTGTATAGAAGGTACTTTTAAAACACAGCACTCCCTTGTAAAAAATTATTTAAAAGAAAATGATTTTGATGCTGATGATGAAATTGTGATAAGGCGGGAAATCTCCCCCAACGGGAAATCAAGAGCTTTTATAAATGATACACCTGTTAATCTTAATCAATTAAAAGTATTGTCTTCACTGCTGGTTGACCTGCACCAGCAATTTGATACACTTGAATTAGGCGATAATGACTTTCAAAGAGAAGTGATTGATGCATTGGCAAGCCACTCAAATGACCTGTCGCAATATCAGTCTCTCTACAAAAAATATTTATCAGAGAAAAAACAACTGGAAGAATGGAAGCGTCAGCAATCTGCAGCTAATAAAGAATTGGATTATCATAAATTTTTATTTGATGAACTTGAAGAGGCAGCCTTTAAAGAAAATGAACTGGAAGAAACTGATGCTGATCTAAAAGTGATGAGTAATGCTGAAAATATTAAAGCCACGCTCACTAAAGTTTATTTTGAATTGCAGGAAAGTGAACAGCCTGTAATTCAGCAAATAAAATCATTGAATAATCAATTGCAAACACTTTCTAATTTCCATAACGATATTACTTCTTTAATAGAAAGACTGCATTCAGCACAAATAGAATTGCAGGATATTGCCGATGAAGTTGACCGTTTAAATGATTCTGTTAAATATGATGCTCAGAAAATAAACATACTGAATGAAAGACTGGCATTAGGTTATAGACTTTTAAAAAAACATAATGTTCAAACAACAGCCGAATTACTGGAAATTAAAAACGACCTGCAACAAAAATTAGATATTGTCTTAAACCTTGAAGAAAATATTACTAAGAAAGAAATGGAAGTAAATGAGCTTTACCGGCAGGCGAATACAATAGCACAAAAAATTTCTGATAATAGAATAAAACAAATAAAACCTTTTGAGGAAAAAGTGAATAAACTTTTGGCGCAGGTAGGTATGCCCAATGCTAAAGTAAAAGTGCAGGTGAAAAATATAGAATTAAATATTTTCGGCAAGGATAACATTGAATTTTTATTTGATGCCAATAAAAGCAATCGATTCGAGCCCTTGCATAAAGTAGCAAGTGGCGGAGAATTAAGCCGGTTAATGCTCAGCATAAAATCTTTGGTTGCAAAAAGTATCCAGTTGCCTACATTAATTTTTGATGAAATAGATACCGGTATCAGCGGCGAAGCAGCAAGGCAGGTAGGTATCATTATGAAAGACCTTTCCAATGCCCACCAGGTAATTGCAATTACACACCAGCCCCAAATCGCAGCAAAGGCCTCAGCACATTATTTTGTTTACAAAGAAATTAAAGGAGACAAAATTGTTACTTCTGTCAAACTGCTTAACCAGGATGAAAGGATAACAGCCATCGCCACCATGCTCAGCGGAGAAAGACCTACTGCTGCAGCTTTCGAAAATGCAAGAGAAATGATTGGCAACTAATACCGCATCTTTGTGCCCTTTGCGAAATCTTCGCGTTCTTTGCGATACCGAGAAAGAAGACTATTGCAAAGGATACTGATTAAAGAATCGCAAAGAACACAAAGAAATGTTTCTAAAAAAAGTTCTCATATTATTCTTAACTGTTGCCGTCATGGTCACAGCTTATTTTATTCATGAATTCCTGAAAAAGAAAATTAGTCCCAAGAAATCATTTTTCCCCTTTATTATATTCATGCTTGCAAACCTGGTTGTAATCTTTGTACTTATTTTTCTTTTAAGTCTTCTACTGTTTCAATACAAAGACTTTTTCTTTAAAGCGTAACCTCATTTTCATGTAAAGATGTCTTCGTCAATTATTCTTTTATTATATACCTCTGTATGGAAAATCAACTTTGGCGTTTTGCCTGAAACTTTTTTCTCTAAGCCTTAAGAGTATTATTTTTACCAGAGTAAATTTTTTACAACGTACTTCATACATCGTAAATAAAACATCATGTCTTATAATTTATTAAAAGGAAAAAAAGGAATCATCTTTGGTGCTTTAGATGAAAAATCAATTGCCTGGAAAACAGCACTGGCCTGCCATGCAGAAGGCGCAGAAATTCTACTTACCAACGCACCAATCGCCATGCGTATGGGAGAAATAAATAAACTGGCTGAACAAATAAATGCTCCCGTAATTCCCTGCGATGTTAGTAATAACGATGATATGACCAATCTTCTCACAAAAGCAAAAGAACATTTTGGCGGAGGAGTGGATTTTATTTTGCATTCAATAGGTATGAGCATAAATCTCCGCAAAGGAAAACACTACACTGATATTGATTATGTTTTCAATCAGAAAAGCCTTGATATATCCGCAACAAGTCTTCACCGTTTGCTTGCCACCGCCATGAAGCTGGATGCTATTAATGAGTGGGGAAGCGTGGTTGCACTCACGTACATTGCGGCGCAGCGTGTGTTTCCTGATTACAATGAAATGGCAGATGCCAAGGCGTTGCTGGAAAGTATTACCCGCAGTTTTGGTTATCATTATGCCGTAAAAAAACATGTAAGGGTAAACACCATTTCGCAGTCGCCCACACGTACCACGGCGGGCAGTGGTGTAAAAGGCTTTGAGGGTTTTATCACCTATGCAGAAAAAATGAGTCCCCTGGGCAATGCGTCTGCAGAGGATTGCGCCAATTATTGTGTTACGTTATTCAGCGACCTTACCCGTATGGTTACCATGCAAAATCTTTTTCACGACGGCGGATTTTCCTTCACAGGCATTAGTCAGGCTGTCATTGATCTAATGGAGAAATAGGTTTGAATGCAAAAGGTAAAATGCACCAGGGTTTTTTAATTTTACATTTT
>JAYVEA010000246.1:0-10911 GCA_043749085.1 Chitinophagales bacterium | reverse complement strand
TGGATTATCCTGAATTGGTTACTTATATGCAGCAAACAATTGCACCTAATTGGAAAACGGAAATAGTGAAAATGAAAGACCGGTTGTTTAAAGGTCATGAAGCAATGGAACAAATAAGCATTTTGGGGGATGACAATGTTCCCCTCGATTATCATGAAAGATTTTGGAAATCAGAGCTGATTGATTTTGTTATTCTTCAACAAGACGCATTCGACAGTGTGGATGGTTTCACTTCGCTGGAACGGCTTAAATATATGCAGGAAAAGATTTCAGAAATCTGTGAAATGACTTTTCATTTTTCTTCTTATGAAGAAGTAGGCGTTTATTTCAGGTCCATCATCAATACATGGAAGCAAATTAATTATGCACTTTTTCAGTCAGATGAATTTAAAAACTTCAACAGGCAACTGGATGAAATTTTAAAAGAAAGAAAAGTTATGTATGAAGAGATGAAAGTGTAAAGCAATTGCTACGACCTTCAGGTTCGCAATTGCCACGACCTTCAGGGTTTGCAGTTGCCACGACCTTCAGGTTTGCAATTGCCACGACCTTCAGGTTCGCAATTGTCACGACCTTCAGGTTTGCAATTGCCACGATCTTCAGGTCGTGGATAATGATAAAGAAAATTTATAACGGCTTTAGCCAAAAAACTAAACAATATGCCATACACCAAAGTATTAATACATTTCATTTGGGCAACCAAAAACCGTGAACATTTAATTAGCAAAGAGTTGAAGCCATTATTACTTCGGCATATCAAAGAGAATAGCGTAAAAAAAGAAATTTTTATTGACACTATAAATTGTGTTTCCGATCACATTCATTTGCTGGTTTCCCTTGGTACTGAACAAACAATTGCCAAAACGGCTATGCTTATAAAGGGAGAATCTTCATTTTGGGCTAATAAGCAAAAGCTCATAAAAAACAATTTCGGATGGCAGGATGAATACATTGCATTATCAGTAAGCTATTCTGCAATTGATAAAGTAAGAGCTTATATTTTAAACCAGGAAACACACCACAAAAAGAAAACTTTTGCTGAAGAATATGAAGAATTTTTAAATGCACATCAGTTTGAAATGGATTTGGCTAAAGCCGATACCTGAGATTTTATACAACCACGACCTGAAGGTCGTGGCAATTTCAAAAGCTGGTATTAAAAGAAATTTTTTGAAAAATGCCTGACGGCAAAACAAAGCAATGGAAGCATTACCGTTTAAAAAAATTTATACAAAGGTTATTCAGTTAACGAAAGCCACCTGCACACTCGAAGCAAAGGGAGTGGGCTACGAAGAGCTTGCTTTGGTTGATGGCAAAGCTGCACAGGTGGTAAAAATAAATGGCAGCCAGGTTACATTGCAGGTGTTTGAAGGAACAGAAGGAATTAAAACGGATGCCGAAGTTGTATTTCTTGGCAAGGCGCCTTCATTAAAAGTAAGTGATGAATTAGGCGGAAGATTTTTCAATGCTTATGGCGAGCCGATAGACGGAAAATATGCTCCGCAGGGAAAAGAAGTTGAAATTGGCGGACCATCAGTAAACCCCATAAAAAGGAAACAACCTTTTGATTTGATTGAAACAGGTATAGCAGGAATTGATTTGAACAACACACTCCTTGCGGGGCAAAAAATTCCAATCTTCGCTGATGCAGACCAACCCTATAATTCTGTAATTGCGCTTGTTGCACTTCGTGCAAATGCTGACCGCATCATTCTCGGAGGGATCGGTCTGTCCAATGATGACTACTTGTATTTTAAAAATCTTTTTGTTAATACAGATATGCCGGAAAAAATTACCGGCTTCATTAACACTACAGATAATCCAACGGTAGAACGTTTGCTTATTCCTGATATGGCATTGGCTGCCGCAGAATATTTCGCCTTTGAAAAAAATGAGAAGGTGCTTGTTCTTCTCACTGATATGACACTGTATTGCGATGCACTAAGTATTGTGTCCAATCGCATGGACCAGATACCTTCCAAAGACAGCATGCCCGGCTCGCTGTACAGTGACCTTGCAAAAATTTACGAAAAATCTGTGCAGCTCCCGTCGGGCGGTTCTATTACCATCATTTCCGTAACTACTATTTCTGAAGGCGACATTACACATGCCATTCCTGACAACACAGGTTACATCACCGAAGGGCAATTGTATTTGAGAAGAGATACTGAAATAGGTAAAGTTATTATTGACCCATTCCGCAGCTTATCCCGGTTAAAACAACTTGTAATTGGAAAGCAGACGAGAGAAGATCATCCGCAGGTGATGAATGCAGCTATCCGTTTATATGCTGATGCAGCTAATGCAAAAACAAAATTAGAAAACGGTTTTGATTTGAGTGACTATGATAAGCGCACATTACAATTTGCAAAAGAGTATGCTCTGCAATTGCTTGCCATTGACATCAATATGAACATAACAAAGATGCTGAACATTGCCTGGAATTTATTCAAAAGAAATTTTAAACCCGAAGAACTTGGCATTAAGCAAAAGTATATTGATGAATATTGGGATAAAGCAACTGAGATTGAGGAAAAAGAAAATCCTTCAGTGGATGAAAATATGAACCCGGCAAACACATCATTTAAGCAACGAAATAAATTGGAAGTAGCGTGGCAATAAAATTTCAATACAATAAAATTTCATTGCAGGAAATGCAGAAGCAACTGAAAGTTCGGTTAGATGCATTGCCTGTTATTAAATATAAGGAAGCCATTCTGCGGGCAGAAGCTGAAAAAGCAAAAAAGAAAATGATGGAAGCCGAACAAAATATTTTGAGTAAAATGAAACAGTATGAATATATGGATATGCTTTGGCAGGAATTTCCGAAAGATGTATTAACGGTAAGTGAAATAAAAACAAGCATAAAAAATATTGCAGGAGTTAAGACACCACAACTTGAAAATGTGGAGTTCAAATTAAAACCAATTTCCTTGTTCACTCAACCACTTTGGATTTCAGAAGGAATTTCGCTGCTTAAAGAACTGGCTCGTCTTTCTATCGAAAAAAAATTATTGCTCAGCAGAACTGAATTACTTGATGCCGCAAGAAAAAAAACTACGCAGAAAGTTAATCTCTACGAGAAGTTGCAGGTGCCGGATTACCTCACTGCTATATCAAAAATTAAAAAATTTATGAGCGATGAGGAAAGCCTGGGTAAGGCAGCACAGAAAATTATGAAGAAAAGAATTTTAGCTATTTAAAAACACAATTCCATGATTGTACCGATGACAGAATTTTCAATGCTTATTTTTCACAGTGAGTATGATGCTTTTTTGCCGGAGCTTAAAAAGATGGGTGTTTTTCATGTAGCCGAAAAAAATAAAGAAGAAGATGCAGAGCAAAAACAGAACAGTCAAATGATGACTGAGATAGGCAATGCCATTGCATTTCTTGTGGCACATAAAACGGAAAAAAATTCTTCATCGCCGGGGGAAACTAAAAATGTTGCCGAAATTTTAGGGGAGATAAAAAAGGTACAGGAAAACTCTGAAGAAGAAGCTTCACAAAAGCTGAAAGAAACCCTGGAGCAATTTGCATCAGCTTATTTGCCGTCATTACAAAAGAGAAAAGCCGAATTGGAAGACGTGTATGAACTTAAGCGTGTTATAAAAAATACACAGCAGGAAGCCGATGGCAAAATAAAAATCCTTGAAGGCTTTGTTCCGAGACCAGAGAAAAAAAGATTTTCACAATTTCTCGACAGCAAAGGAATTGTGCATATAAAAAATCGTTCCCGCTTTTCTGATAACCCTCCCATACTGTTGCACAACAACTGGTTCAGCCGTCTGTTTGAACCTATTGGAAGTTTATTCTCATTGCCTGCTTACAAAGATTTAGACCTTACGTTTTTCTTCGCTCCGTTCTTTGCAGTGTTCTTCGGTTTTGGAATGAACGATTCCGGCTACGGGTTAATATTACTTATAGGTGCAACTGTATTAAAATTGTTGAGAAAACCAAAAATCAAAAAATCCTATCTCACGCTGGTGCAGTTGCTTGGCGTTATCACATTTTTCTTTGGTCTTCTTACCGGAAATATTTTCGGAGTTTCCATTGCTGAATTACCCGGGCTTTCTTTTTTAAAAAATGTGTTCCTGAAAGACAAACAGATTTTCACTCTTGCTATTGCCATCGGTTTTGTGCAGATTTTATTAGGCATGGCATTGCAGGGAATAAATAAGATGATAAAATTCGGATTCCGATATGGCCTTCCCCAGGTGGGTTGGATAATGATTATTCTTCACCTGCTCAACATGTTTTATTTTAATATTCTTCCCCTGTATTCCCATGTTGACATTTATATCGCGTTGGCGTTAATCATTTTTTTCGCTAACCCCGAAGCCGGCTTTCTCAAAGGTATTGGTACTGGTATTTGGGAGATATTCAATATTACCGGCTTAATGGGTGATGTGCTTTCTTACATCCGTCTTTTTGCCCTCGGTGTTTCAAGCGCCATCCTTGCTTTGGTCATCAACAGCATTGCATTGCAAGTTGCAAAAGTGCCTTATGCAGGGCCGGTTCTTTTTGTCATCATACTGCTTTTCGGTCATACATTAAATCTTTTCGTGGCTTCGCTGGGTGCATTTGTACATACCATGCGTCTCACGTTTGTAGAATTTTATAAAAATGCAGGATTTACCGGGGGCGGAAATCCATACAAACCATTTGCAATTATTTCAACCTAAAAATAAAATCATTATGTCAAATTTATTGATAGCATACATTGGTCTTTCGCTCATGATTATTCTTCCCGGCATCGGAAGCGCAATAGGGGTTTCAATAGGGGCTAATGCCACGATAGGCGCATTAAAAAAGAAGGATGCTTTTGGGAATTATATGCTGCTCAGTGCACTTTCCGGAACGCATGGATTATTTGGTTTTGCTTCATTTTTTATCTTTTATTCAAAAGGAATTTTCACTCCAGCTATTACGCCTCTTGCCGCATCAGGTGTGTTTGCCGCAGGATTAATATTTGTTGTGGCAACCTATGCAGCCATCAGGCAGGGACAAATTTGTGCCAATGGTATTGCAGAAATTGCTTCGGGTAATGATGTGTTTGGTAAAACGATGATACTTGCAGTATTCCCTGAATTATATTCAATTCTTGCATTTGCTGCTGCCTTTCTCATTAGCAGCAAATTGTAGTTAATAGATGAAAGGTACATGACTAAAATCATTCAATAACCAAACGGTTATCATATAATAACTATATCAAAAAGTTAACTTTATAAATTATAAACACTTTGATGCGAAGATTTACAGCCATATTGTTTCTTACGGTTTATTTTAATGTTGCATTGGGTTCTGCTTTTAACCTGCACTACTGTTGCGGGCATTTTTCTGATATTTCTTTTGTAATCTTCTATCATCATAGCAGCGGAAGTTGTAAAATGAAAAATTCTATGCCGGACTGTTGTAAGGACAAATCATTCCAGATAAAAACTGATGATCATAAGACCGCGGGCGGTATTGCTTTTATAGAATATCAACAAAAGAATATTTTACCTATTTATCCATTTGAACAAGAAAATAATTTTTATTATACCCCGCATTCTAATCTATCTCTCCGCTTACATAATTTTCGAAATAGCTTTCCACAAAACATTTTTCTTATCTATTGTAACCTGCGCATTTGATTTTAAAAGAATGCCTCGCAATTTTTTTTTAAATAAGTTTTGTAAAGGCATTCATCAATGTTTTTCCTTCCCTGTAATAAACAAAGTCTTTAACAGTAACTGATTTTACAGCATTGCCATCAGGCATAACCTGCATATTTCTTTTATAGATTTTCAGACCACATAAAGAATTATTGAAGAACATTAAATTCATTCTATATGGTACATTGGTTCATAACATTTGCTTTACGAAACCGCTTTGTGGTATTATTAGTTGCAGCGGGGCTTTCTATATGGGGATATTATTCAGTTCAAAAAAACCCTATTGACGCCATACCGGATCTATCAGAAAACCAGGTTATTGTTTTTACAGAATGGATGGGGCGCAGTCCGCAGTTAATGGAAGACCAGATCACTTATCCGCTTGTATCAAATCTCCAGGGCATTCCACGGATTAAAAATGTCAGGGGTACCTCTATGTTCGGGATGAGTTTTGTTTATGTAATTTTTGAAGATGATGTTGACATTTACTGGGCCCGTACACGGGTGTTGGAGCGATTAAATTATGCCCAGCGATTATTACCTCAAGGTGTTACTCCATCTTTAGGTCCCGATGGCACAGGCGTAGGACATATATTTTGGTATCATCTGGATGCTCCTGGTATTGACCTGGGTGAACAAAGAGCATTGCAGGACTGGTATATAAAGTTCGCATTGCAAACAGTACCTGGTGTTGCTGAAGTCGCCTCTTTTGGCGGTTTTGAAAAGCAATATCAAATTGTGGTTGACCCTGTGAAACTTCAATACTATAATCTTTCTCTTATGGATATTATGACTAAAGTAAAAGCCAATAATAATGACGTGGGTGGAAGAAAATTTGAAATGAGTGATATGGCTTATATCATTCGTGGCCTTGGCTATATCAAGACAAAAGAAGATGTTGAAAATATTGCATTGGATAATAATAATGGCATTCCTGTAAGAGTGAAAGATATTGGCACAGTGCAGATGGGAGGTGATTTGCGCCTCGGCATTTTTGATGTTGATGGAAAAGGAGAAGTAGTTGGTGGGATTGTGGTAATGAGATATGGGCAAAATGCTGATAAGGTAATAAAAGCTGTAAAAGAGAAAATAAAAGAGGTTGAAAAAGGGCTTCCGCCAGGAGTAACTTTTAAAACTTCTTATGACAGAAGCGGATTAATAGAAGCTGCCCTTGCAACCGTAAAAGGAAAATTAAAGGAAGAATTAATTGTGGTGTCACTGGTGGTACTGGTTTTTCTTTTTCACTGGAGAAGTGCTGTTAGCATCATCGTTCAAATCCCCATTACGCTTGCCATAAGTTTTATTCTGCTTAATGCATTTGGGGTGTCATCAAATTTAATGTCTTTAACGGGTATTGCATTAGCCATCGGTGTAATTGTAGATAATGGAATAATCATGTCTGAAAATGCTTACCGACGCTTATCTGAATGGCAAAACAGTGATAACCCTGAAAAAATTTAATGATATGAGTTTCTGGAAAATATTTAAAAAACGATCAGGTGAAAAAAAACTTTCTTACAGGAAAATTCCTGAAGATGTGAGAATGAAATTAATAGAAGCATCCTGTAAACAGGTATCAAGGGGTGTATTCTTTTCTACAGTAATTATTATTGCTTCTTTTTTACCGGTATTTCTTTTAACAGGGCAGGAAGGTAAATTATTTCATCCGTTAGCTTATACCAAAACTTTCATTCTGGCAATTGATGCTTTATTGGTAGTAACACTGGCTCCTGTCCTCATTTCCTTTTTTATGAAAGGGAAATTTTTGCCTGAAAAAGCGAATCCTGTAAACCGTGTACTGGAAAAAATTTATGAGCCCATTATCCGGGCCTGTATAAAAAGAAGATGGATAACTCTTGGAGTAAATCTTGCGGCGTTGATAATTAGTATCCCTTTAGTGATGAGTCTAGGGCGTGAGTTTATGCCACCACTGGATGAAGGCTCACTTTTATTTATGCCTGTAATGCAGCCCGATGTTTCCAATTCAGAGGCGAAGCGTTTATTGCAGGTGCAGGATAGGATTATTAAAACTGTTCCTGAAGTAGTGCATGTGATGGGCAAAGCAGGCAGGGCTTACACGGCTACTGATAATTCTCCTATAAGTATGGTAGAGACAATTCTTATGCTTAAGCCTCAAAATGAATGGAGAAAAGGATTTACAAAAGATAGTATTATTAATGAATTGAATAAAAAGCTTCAGATCCCCGGTGTTATCAATGGATGGACACAGCCTATCATCAATCGTATCAACATGCTTTCAACAGGCATTCGTACCGATGTTGGGATTAAAGTATTTGGTCAAAATTTAGACACTATCTATGCCTTTGCACAACAGGTAGAAAAAGCATTACAGGGAACACCGGGAATAAAAGATTTATATGTTGAACCTGTTACAGGAGGAAAATATATTGATATAACCGTTAAGCGTGAAGAAATAGGAAGATACGGATTGAGTACTGATGATGTGAATGCAGTGGTAGAAAGTGCATTGGGAGGCATGCGCCTGACCACTACTATTGAAGGTCGTCAGCGTTTTTCAGTAAATGCAAGGTTTGGCCAGGGTTTTAGAAATAATCTTTCTTCATTAAAAAGATTACAGGTGCAAACGATGAATTACGGGCCTATCCCACTGGAAGCCGTGGCAGATGTAAAAATTAGCGAAGGGCCGCCAATGATAAATTCAGAAAATGCTATGCTGAGAGGAACCGTGCTTTTTAATGTACGTGAAAGAGATATGGCGGGCACCGTTGAGGAAGCACAAAAAAAGCTTAATGCCATGATTAGTAAAATGCCTAAAGGATATTACCTCAACTGGAGCGGTAATTATGAAAATTTAATTCGAGGTGAGAAAACATTGAAGATGATATTGCCTGTTGTGCTTGTGATCATTTTCATGTGTATGTATTTTGCTTTCGATTCTGCACGGGAATCATTTTTAAGTCTTATCACCATCCCGTTTGCCTTAATCGGCGGTGCCTATTTAGTTTATTTCTGGGGAGTAAATATATCCGTTGCAGTATCAGTAGGCTTCATTGCTCTGTTTGGTTTAGCAGTGGAAACAAATATTGTAATGGTTATTTATCTAAATGATGCCATGCAGCAGTTAGTTAAGAAAAATGGCAATTCCAGGGAAACAATTACAAAAGATGATTTGAAAGAATACGTGATTGCAGGGGCCGCTAAAAGATTAAGACCAAAATTAATGACAGTAAGTGTTTCACTCTTCGGTTTGATTCCCATACTCTGGAGCACAGGCGTGGGCAGTGATGTAATGATACCAATTGTATTGCCCATGGTTGGTGGCGTACTTACTTCATCAACATTTATTTTGCTGGTAACACCATTGATCTTTTTAATGAATAAGGAAAATGAATTAAAGAAGAAGGGGAAGATTGAAGTGTTGGACGCACAACACTAAAAACAGAGGTATAAAAATGAATTATATAAATAAAAAAATAATTGATATAAATAATTATTTTATGAACAGAATACTCTATTTATTTTTTGGACTAACGCCTTTTTTTATCCTCCCAGCGAGTGCCCAAAAGTTAATGAGCATTAATGCCATCATGGATTCTATTAAGGCTGGTAATCCTTCTTTTAAAATGTACGATGCAGAAATACGTTCAATGGACGAAGCTGCCAAAGGCGCTAAAAGCTGGATGCCGCCGGAAATCAGCACGGGGTTTTGGATGGTTCCATATAATCCTAAACTGTGGAAGAAAGATGATATGGGAGGAACAGGAATGGGGCAATACATGATTGGAGGACAGCAGATGTTGCCTAACAAAAAGAAACAAAATGCAGATGCAGCTTATATGGAAGCGATGTCTTCTGTAGAAAAAGAAAAAAAGAATGGCACACTCAATGAATTAATTAATGATGCAAAAAAAAGTTATTTCGAATGGATAATCATTGAAAAGAAATTGGTGATACTTGATCAAAATGAAAAGCTGCTTGATTTCATGATTAAGAATACTGAGATACGTTATAAGAATGGATTGGGGAAAATCAGCGCTTACTACAAAGCAAAGGCAGCATTAGGAAATATAATGAATATGCAATTGATGTTTCAAAACGACATCAAAGTAAAACGTATCCGAATCAATTCCCTGATGGGCAGAAATGCAATGATTGATTTTGAAATTGATACCACCTACCAGGTTAAAGATTATTCATCAACAGTTTTTGACAGTACGCTTTTTTATAACAGCCGCAGCGATTTGAAAGCCATTGATAAAGACATCACCATTACTTTACTAAAACAGGAAACAGAAAGGCAAAGCCTGAAAACACAATTTGGTATAAACTATCAACACATGTTTGGGTTTGGCGGTTTTCCAGCGCAATTTACTTTGATGGGAATGGTGAAAATTCCAATGGCCCGGTGGTCTGCTAAAATGAATAAAGCAAACATTGAAAGCCTTAAATGGAAAGCCACTGCATTACAGTCGCAGAAGGAAATGTTGGTGAACGAATACAGCGGCATGGCTTATGGCATGCTCAGAGAAATTGAGTTAAAGAAAAAACAGTTGAAACTTTATGAAGAAAATATCATACCGGCATTGCGGCGAAATTATCAATCCATGCAGTTAGGGTATGAGCAAAATACAGAAGAATTATTTATGCTTTTGGATGCATGGGAAACACTTAATATGACTCAGTTAGATTACCTCGATCAATTGCAACAGCTTTTAACTATGCAGGCAGAACTTGAAAAAATTTTACAAATAAAATAATCTGAATGAACCGTTTTATAGTTAATAAATTTTGTTATATCATTTGTGTGTGGCTGATATTTTTTGTAAGTGCATGTCGCAGCAAAACCAGTACCGATACCGTGAGTAAAAAGACTGAAGAAATGCAAGGCATGAATATGACAAGTAAAGAAAATGACACTGCAACAATCTTAGATGAGCAACTGAATTTTTTATTAAAACCTACTAATGCATATGTTTTATCATCAATCCCGGTTATTACTATGAATACTGTTAATCCGGATATTGAAGTTAAGGCCTTGGGTAAAATTATGTATGATTCAAGAGAGGTAGCAAGCGTATCTGCCCGTATTTCCGGACGAATTGAAAGATTGTATGTCAGGTATCGCTACCAGACAATAAGCAAAGGGCAAAAAATAATGGATATATATAGCCCCGAAATTCTTACAGCAGAGCAGAACTTAATATTCTTATTAAAAAATGATGCTCAAAATATATCTTTCATCTCAGCCGCTAAAGAAAAATTGATATTGTTG
>JAYVEA010000245.1:0-3353 GCA_043749085.1 Chitinophagales bacterium | reverse complement strand
GATAAAAAAAATATGAGATTCTTTCAACACTATTTTTTAATACCGCTGGTTTTAATTGCAACAGGGATATACTTCACAAACACTAAACAAGCGAATCAGTTTACAAGTACTGCCGGATATACTTTATTGGCATTATTTTTTGCAGGTTTAATAAATTTTATTATACTCAATCCAAATTCATTAGTAAGTAAATTTTTTAAGATAAGCTGGTTAAAATTTACAGGTAAGATCTCTTATGGATTATACATTTATCATTGGCTGGTATTAATAGTATTACAACCTAAACTCATTCTTTGGCTAAATACATTTTTGGTAAAAAAAGATTTAATTTATTGGCTATCGCTTGCGATATGCCTTATCATTAGCGTGGTAATAAGTGTTATCAGTTATTTTTATTTTGAGTCTTACTTTTTGAGATTAAAAAAATAAAGAAACTCTTCTACAATGATTTTTTCTTCACTTTATAAAAGTGCCTATTTTATTCTTTATAAAATATAAACCTATACCTGCCATAATAATAATGTAAGGCAATACAGGCGCTATAAACCTGTTTGACCATTCATCGCATGTAAAAAAAATTCCCACAGAAGTAATAAGAATATAAAGGAGTGAGAATATTTTTACATAAAATATTTTTTCCCTTCTGAAAAAGAATAACCCCGCAGCCGCCAATGGATATAATATTACTTCAGTACATAATAAAATGGCATTATGAGGAGTACTATAAAAACTTCTTACCATGCCAAAAAAAGTACCAAGCTTTTTTATGCCAAGAGTAAAAAAGTTTTTTATTCCAATTTCATTTACAATTACATTAAAGAAAGATGATAAGCCTGCAGAGTTATATTCTTTATAGGATAAGGATGAATTAGCCTGTGGTACCTGGCAAATTATTTCCATTCTCCTTAATGAATCAGGATTAAAATAAAAAACAAATTTAGATTGCAGCAGTATAATACACAAACCTATAAAGGTTATAATAACAGGATAATAAATAATTCTTCTTTGTTTTTTTATTAGCCATATTATCCAAATCAAAATAGCCGTAATTAAAAATATTATCCCAACCGGCCGGGAAAAAATTATCAGCAATAGAAAAAATACAAAAACCCACCACCTTTCAATCTGCATTTTTTGAACTATACAATACAAAAAATATAATCCTGCAACCATTAAACTTGTATGCAGGCTTTCGGTATATAAAAAGAAATTCCACTTTTGAACAGGAAAGCAAAGCAGGTAACAAACCAATGTTATAAAAGAAATTCTCTCATCTTCAGTTTCGTTTAGAAGTATTTTATAAATGCAGCAGCCTGCAATAAATGAAAATAATATTTGCATACAGGCCACTCCTTGTAAACTAAATGGGAAATGTATAAAAAAGGCAACCAAAAACGAATAGGCTATATAAAAATTACTAAAGAACCCATTTCGTAAATTTTCTCCATTTAATATTCTATGAGCATCCTCAATATATTTTGCCGCCTCACCAGTTGTATTGATTCCGTACCTGTATAAAATAAAGGCTGATATTAAAAGATAAATTATCGAGGTAACGACAATTTTTTTTTGATGCAACAGATCCCATAATCCTGCTAATCCACTATTTAAAATAAAAGAGCGCATGCTAAGGTGTGACTTAAATTTTACTATTTTTTAATGCACGTGAGACTGACTGATCCATTATCCTTTCTGCATAGGGACGGGAAATATTATTAAGTGTTTCAATTTTGGTATGGATAATATCTTTATCATCCATGGTAAGCGCCAATTGCAGTGCCTGCATAGCATCGGCAGTAGTCAACATTTCTTCCTGTGTAAGCTCTGCAGCATTTTTCTGAATAAATTTTTCAGTGGTCTCTAAAAGCTGTTCACCCTCTATTCTTGCTTCCAGTAATGCTCTTGTCGCAATATCATCTTTTGCATGAGTTATTGATTCGAGCAACATTTTTTCAACTTCCTGATCTGTTAAGCCATATTGTGGCTGCACTTCAATGCCCTGTTCAATACCGCTTCTTAATTCTTTTGCATTTACAATTAAGATGCCGTCAGCATTTATTAAAAAAGATATTTCAACTTTCGGCAACCCGGCAGGCATTGCAGGTATATTGGTTAAATTAAATTCAGCAAGCCGCCTGTTATCTTTTACGAGATCTCTTTCGCCCTGATAAACAGATATTTTAATTCCGCTTTGCCCATTTACCTGTGTGGTATATTGCCGTGAAGCCTTTGTAGGTATTTTAGAATTTCGTGGAATTAAAATATCCATTAATCCTCCTCTGGTTTCTATTCCTAAAGAAAGCGGTGTGATATCCAATAGTAAAAATTCTTTATTATTTCCTGCAAGGATATCTGCCTGCAAAGCAGCGCCCAATGCAACAACTTCATCGGGGTTCATTGACAGATTCACCTCTTTTCCAAAAAAAACACTTACTGTTTTTTTCACTGCAGGTACTCGCGTTGATCCGCCCACCATAATTATTTCTTCAATATCTTTTGCAGAAAGATTGGCATCTTTCAAAGCATTTTTACAGGCTGCTATTGTTTTATCAATAAAAGGCCGGATCAATTGCTCAAATTCAGTCTTTGATATTTTTACTTTTTTGCCATTTACTTCATCAGTAAAATCTTCGTTAAAGGAAAGATGCTTTTTTGCTTCCTCTGCCTTCAATCTTATTGCCTGGGCAAATTCTTTATTAACTTTTAATTCATCTTCATTTATTCCGGTCTGCTGCAGCCAGAATTTTACAATCGCATTATCAAGATCATCGCCGCCTAAATAAGTATCACCATTGGTTGAAAGAACCTCGAAAATTCCATTGGTTATTCTTAAGATAGAAATATCGAAAGTACCGCCGCCGAGATCATACACAGCAATTGTTTTATCATCATCTTTATGCAACCCAATTCCATAGGCCAGGCTGGCTGCAGTTGGCTCATTTATTATTCTTAAAACATCAAGCCCTGCAAGTTTACCCGCATCTCTTGTTGCCTGTCTTTGTGCATCATTAAAATATGCCGGAACCGTTATTACCGCTTTGTTTACAGGGGTTTTTAAAATATGCTCAGCCCTCAGTTTTAATTCTTTTAAGATAAAAGAAGAAAGTTCAACAGGAGAATAGAACTTTTCTCCTACCTGCACTTTTACAAGACTCTCTGTGTCATCATCAATTATTTTATAAGTAAAAAACGAACTGTTATTTTTTATATCGTTATAAGATTTTCCCATTAATCTTTTTGCAGAAAAAATGGTGTTGTGTGGTTCAGTAATTAAATAATTTTTTGCCTCCTCACCCACTGTTGCATTTCCCATTTCATTAAAATGAATAATGGACGGTACCAGGGAACCTGCC
>JAYVEA010000244.1:0-3363 GCA_043749085.1 Chitinophagales bacterium | reverse complement strand
TTACGATTAATTTCATCCAAAAATTCATCTCTTTTAAATATTCCACGGGCAGTTACCGAATCTTCATTTTCAAAAGCAGTAAGAATTTGGTCAATAATCTCAAGGGCCTCGTGATACATTTCAACAACCTTTGTTGACGCCAGTAATTCCGGTTTAAATGAATTTTTTGTATCAATTATTAGTTTTGCTATTCCTTCGGCAATATCACCCATTCTTTCCAGGTTGGTATTTATTTTCAACACCGCCAATAAAAATCTCAGATCTACAGCTACCGGGCAATAGATTGCAAAAATATCTTCACAATCCCTGTCAATCTTTAGTTCCGTTGAATTGACCCTTTTCTCGATCATTACTACTTCCCGTGCAAGGTCTTTATCAAAATTTTGCAGAGAAGTAAGCCCTTTTGCAAGTTGTGATTGTACAAGCGCCCACATTTCCATTACCTCATCTTTTAACATTTTTATCTCGCCTTCAATTTTTGCCATATTTATAATTTTTAAAGATTAATAACTTTAATTAACTAAATCTTCCTGTAATATAATTTTGAGTCCGTACATCTTTTGGATTGGTGAACATTTCTTTTGTATTATCATATTCCACCAATTCTCCAACATAAAAAAATGCTGTTTTATCACTAACTCTTCCCGCCTGCTGCATGTTATGTGTTACAATAATCATTGTATAATTTTTTTTAAGCTCGAATAACAATTGTTCTATGCTCGCCGTTGATATAGGATCGAGAGCTGAGGTTGGCTCATCTAACAGCAACACTTCAGGTTCCATTGCTATAGCGCGGGCAATGCATAGGCGCTGCTGTTGTCCGCCTGAAAGAAACGTGCCTTTTTTGTGAAGACTATCTTTTACTTCATTCCATAAGGCTGCTTTTGTTAATGAGCCTTCAACAATATCATTACGTTTATCTTTAGAAAGCTTCATGCCATTTAGCTTATATCCGGCTATCACATTATCAAATATGCTCAAATTAGGAAAAGGGTTGGGCCGCTGAAATACCATGCCTATTTTAAGACGAACGAGAATTGGATTTAAACTATACACATCTTCCTGGTTTAAAAATATTTTGCCTTCAGTAGCAGCGCCGGAAATCAATTCATGCATGCGGTTGATACACCTGAGAAAGGTTGTTTTGCCGCAACCGGATGGCCCCATTACTGCCACTATATTATTTTTAGGAATATCCATATTTATGTTCTTCACCACATGATTGCTTCCAAAATATGCATTAAATTTTTTGCTTCTTATAATTGTACTTTCCATTTTTTTGTTATCAGCTTTGTAGTAATATTTAATAATAATACCCACATTAATAATATTGTTGATGCGCCCCATGCAAGGTCATGCCATTCATCGTAAGGGCTGGTAGCATAATTAAAGATGAGCAATGGAAGGCTTTGCATAGGTTTTAAAATATTTGTGGTAATGTAAGGATTTCCAAATGCAGTAAAAAGCAAAGGCGCTGTTTCTCCCGCAACCCGTGCAACAGAAAGCATTACGCCGGATAATATGCCGCTGAAGCCACAAGGCACAACTATTTTTAAAATCACTTTATGATAAGGTAATCCTAAAGCAAGCCCTGCTTCTTTAAGTGATGAGGGAATAAGCTTTAATGTTTCTTCAGTGGAGCGGATAATTATTGGCAACATCATTATAGCCAATGCAGCGCTTCCTGATAAAGCAGAGAATGTGCCCAATGGTTTTACTAACCAAAAATAAATTACAATACCTATCACTATTGATGGTACACCCTGCAAAATATCTACTGCTAAACGGCTCCAATAAGAAAGTTTGGTCTTTTTATTTTCGCTTAGATAAATTCCACATAAAATACCAATTGGCACTGCAATAATTGCTGCAATAAGCACTATCAGCAAACTTCCTAAAAGTGCATTTGCTATACCTCCTCCAAGCTCACCAACTGGCTTTGGAATATTAGTAAAAAAATTAAAATTGATTTTCGAAAGTCCTGTTTTTAAAACATAAAATATAATTGCTATCAGGGGCAATGAAATCAGGAAAGCAAAGAAAGTAATTATGCCTTCAAATATTTTACTTAAGGTTATTCTGAATTGTATTCTTTTTTTCATGCTACTCATGCTCATGAGAAAATCTTTTTATAATACTCTTTCCGATAATATTTATTACTACTGTTACTAAAAAAAGTACCAGGCCCAGTTCAATAAGTGCTGATAGATAAACAGTACGGTCAGCTTCTGTAAATTCATTGGCAATAACACTTGCCATTGTATTACCCGGTGAAAAAATACTATGTGGTAAAAGGCTGGTGTTACCTATTACCATTGTTACTGCCATGGTTTCTCCCAGTGCTCTTCCCAGAGATAAAAGCAAGCCGGCTAAAAGCCCTGACCTTGTATAAGGCAATATAATATGTCGTAAAACTTCATATCTCGTGGCACCTAATGAATAGGCACCTTCTTTTAAAGATGAAGGCACCATCATTATTAATTCTCTTCCCAATGAGGCTGCATAGGGAATTATCATCACTGCCAAAACAAGTGATGCAGTTAAAATACCAACACCATAAGGAGCTGCGCCCACCTTGGTTTCCAACGCTCTTACCATAGGCACCAATACAATCAAAGCCCAAAAACCATAAATAACAGAAGGTACCGCGGCTACTAATTCTACTATATTTTTGAGGAGCCCATGCAGCCACCCTTTTGTTTTATATTCCCCAAGATAAATAGCGATTGCATAAGAAAATGGAATTGAAATAATGAGTGCCAAGAAGGAAGTAAGTAAAGTTCCTAATAAAAAAGGTAAAGCGCCATATACATTACTTACCGGATCCCACGTTCTGTTCCATAAATATTTTATACCTAATGATTTTAAAGATGGAATTGATTGAATTAATAAAGTTAGAAATATACCCAAAGCAATTATGATCATTACAATTGCTGTAATAACCAATGTTCGCTTAAAAGCGCTTTCTATTCTTACCTTTTTGTAAGAAAAGGTTTTCCAAACTGTTTTCATAAAATAAATTAAGCGCTGCAGTTTTATTTGCAGCGCCAAACTGTTTTCTTTTTATTACATTATTGGCTTGCCATCATACGTAGCAGACTTTAAAATTGTTTCTGCAACTGATAAAGCTGTTGGTGAAAGAGGTGCATAATTTAAGCCATTACAATATTGCTGTCCTTCATGAATATTCCACCATAAAAGCTTAACAAGCTTTGTAGCCCTGTCCTGAGAACGATTATTATATTTTTGTTCTTTATAAATAAGTGCCCATGTAAATCCGCTGATAGGATAACCATCTGCCGCCTCTGTATTAGTAAGCGAAACCTTTGCATCGGCAGGTATTTGAATATTGCCTGCAGCACT
>JAYVEA010000243.1:0-28254 GCA_043749085.1 Chitinophagales bacterium | reverse complement strand
CCAATGGGCAATACGGAGCAATCACCTACAGCTATGAGAGATAATTCATTACTTACAGAAGAGCTGCCTTTAAAAGAAGGAATGTATGTAGAAAAAGGGCAGCGGATTTTCAGCATTTATAATGCTGCTAAAGCATGGGCAGTATTGAATTTTTTTGCAAATGAACAGTCAGCTATTACAACAGGCAGCCCGGTGGCCATAGTTCCGGAAACTGCGCCTGATAAGGCTTTTACAGCTAAAATAAATTTCATTGAACCTTTTTACCGTAAGGAAAATAAAACAGTAACTGCAAGGGTATATTTTGATAATTCAATTCTTAAAATTCCTATCGGAAGCCAGGTAACGGCAACCCTATATAGTAAGTCTGTACCGGGCTATTGGCTGCCTGCAGAGGCAGTCGTTTCACTTGGTTTGGATAAAGCTGTATTCCTAAAACAAGGTGCAGGCTTTAAAGCTCATAAAATATCTACAGGCTCTGCTAATAACAATTCAATTCAAATTTTATCAGGATTATCATTAAAGGATACCGTTGCAGCCAATGCACAATATCTTATGGATAGTGAAAGCTTTATTAAAGCAAATAAATAAATTATGAAAAAAGTTAATAAAAATATTTTGGAATCCTGCTTATATTTCAATGGGCATTCTTTGCGCCGCACTCTAATACTCTTTTTTCTTTATTCTGTATTTAGCCTTCTGCTCCTTTCATGTAAAAATAAAAAAACAATTGTAATAGATCCTCATGCTGCACATGGAGACACCTATTATACCTGCTCAATGCATCCGCAGGTAATGCTGCCTAAACCGGGAAAGTGTCCTATTTGTGGCATGCAATTAATTGAAGCAAAAAAAAGCAACACTGAAAATGCAAACGAAATTCAGTTAACTGCTATGCAAATAAAATTAGGAAATATACAGGTAGATACAATTGCAAAAGGCAGCATTGGTGATGTATTAATATTAACCGCTACACTCAATTTTAATCAGTACCAATCCTCTTCAGTAAGTTCAAGGATAATGGGAAGAATTGAAAAATTATATTTCAGAAACATTGGTGATTATGTAAAGAAAGGTGACAGGCTTTTTGACATATATAGTGAAGAATTAAATAATGCAAAACAAGAATACATTTTGGATTTACAGAGAAAACAGGGATTGGAAAATTCTTTGATTGATTTTAACCAATTAATTGCAGGGGCAAAAAACAAATTGTTGTTATGGGGATTGACGGAAGCGCAAATAAACGAGCTTACCCATACAGGTAAAACAAACCCTCTAACTACTTTTTATAGTACTGCATCCGGATACATTACCGCATTAGATGTAAAAGAAGGCGATTATGCAACCGAAGGGGGCACCATTGTTCGCCTTGCTGATTTATCAACATTGTGGGCAGAAGCCCAGGTATATAGTTCACAATTGGCAAATTTAGATTCACGTGGCGAAGCTATAGTCCAAATAACTGATATGCCGGGGAAAGAATTTAAAGGCAAAATTGAATATGTAAATCCGGAAATAAATGAAAATACACGCATCAATTTAATCAGGATAAAAATCTCCAATGCAAATCATCAATTGAAGCCCGGCATGCCTGCTTATGTTATTATAAAAAGCAGGCAACACAATACACTTACATTACCCATTGATGCTGTATTGCGTGATGGTAAGGGAGCAACTGTTTGGGTAAAAACAGGTATGAATTTATTTACCAGTAAAATGGTGCAAACTGGGTTAGAAACAGATGACCGTATCGAAATTATATCAGGTTTGCAAATGGGTGATATGGTAGTGATAAGCGGCGCTTATTTATTAGCAAGTGAATACAAATTTAAGAAAGGGGCTAATCCAATGGCAGGGATGAAAATGTGATAATATATTTTTATTAATGTACAAACTGCGAAACAATACTAAGCTGAAAAAAGGAGGTTGTTGTGTATTTTGCAGCTACAGTACAATGGCTTGTTCCACCAATCCATAATAATAATTCTTGCTGTGCATAGTCTTATACCGTTTAATATGAACATAAATAATTTAAAAATACTGTTCCCAAACCTTGAAGAAGGCTTATACAACGAATTAATTAAGTATGGCACTATTAAAGAAGTAAAGGCAGGAGAAACACTTTTAAAAGTAGGTCAAACCATCCGTTCCACCATGCTCATTGTTGATGGGTTAGTAAAGTTGTACAGGGAAGATGATGAAGGCAAAGAGTTCTTTATATATCATCTTGATGCAGGTCAGGCTTGTTCACTTTCTATGGTATGTGCAGCCAAACATGAAACCAGCGAAGTATTGGCAAAGGCGCTTACGGATGCAACCATACTAAGCATTCCTTTGGAATACATGGATCAATGGATGAGCAAATACAAAAGCTGGTACCGGTTTGTTATAACATCTTATCGTAATCGCTTTGAGGAACTATTAAAAACTATTGATGCGATTGCTTTCACCGGCATGGATGAAAGATTGGAATACTACCTAAAAAAGCAAGTTGAAAAATTGGGCAACAATTTAAAAATCACTCACCAGGAAATTGCCAATGACCTTAATACATCAAGAGAAGTGATAAGCCGTTTATTAAAAAAAATGGAGGCAAAAGCATGGCTTGTTATTCATCGAAATTCCATCGAGTGGATAAAAAAAGATTGATGCCTGTGTGACTTATATCACGTTAGTTGTAATTAATAGCCGCCACATTTGCATCTATGGAATTGGCAGGTTACATCGCATCATTATTTATTGGTCTATCATTGGGATTGATTGGAGGTGGTGGTTCTATTTTAACTGTTCCGGTGCTTGTTTACCTGTTTGGTATCAGTCCTGTTTTGTCAACTTCCTATTCTTTATTTATTGTAGGTTCTACCAGCCTTATAGGAGCCTTTAATAATTACCGCAAAGGTTTAGTGCAAATAAAAACTGCTTTGCTGTTTGGCTTAACTTCTATCACTACAGTATTTCTTACCCGTAAATTTTTAATTCCTGCTATTCCTAAAACGTTTGGCAGAATAGGGAGTTTTGAAATTACCGAAGCCATTGTTACAATGGTATTATTTGCAATACTCATGGTGATAGCAGCCATTGCAATGATAAAAAGTAAAGCAGTAGTAGTAAATAGAATTTCTCCTGAAGACAAAAAAATAAATCTTTTAAAATTGTCAACCTATGGTATTTCAATTGGGCTTGCCACCGGGCTTTTAGGTGCAGGCGGAGGTTTTTTATTAATTCCAACTTTAGTATTGTTAGTAAAATTGCCAATGAAACAAGCAATTGGTACTTCGCTGCTCATTATTGCTTTAAATTCTTTAATTGGTTTTACAGGAGACCTCGGATATTTTACAATAGATTGGTTGTTTCTTTTAAAAGTAACCTGTATTGCAATTACAGGAATTTTTATTGGCGGCTTTATAAGTAAAAAAATACCAGGCGATAAATTAAAAAAAGGATTTGGATGGTTTGTTTTATTAATGGGCATTTATATAATTATTCACGAAACCCTATTAAAATAATTCTTCACCTGTTAATTTATTTATTGAAAAAAATTCTCTTTTTGATATTGTTATTTTTAAATAGCAACCTTTTTTCACAAAACCGAAATGAATTTTGGTCAAAAATAAGTTTAACTAAAAAGGTCAATAAGCATTGGGCTTTAGGGGTAGATATTCAACATCGAAGACAAGCTGATTTTTACAAAGAAGATAAGGATATATTTCATTTCGGCTTAACAAACAGTATTCGATTATGGGCATATTATAAGCTCACACATCATTGGTCAGTTATTGCTTCGCCTGTCGCTTATTTTAAGAATGAAAATATTGTTAATGCTTCCGGTAAAACTGTTTATTCAAAAGAATTAAGAAGTATGATTGGCGTTGGAAAAAATTTATTTTTTAAAAAGCTGGTAAATTATAACCGGTTGCTTTATGAAGTTGATTTAATAAATTTCAATGATCCCGGAATGCTCACAAGGCACCGCTACCGGTTGCTAAGTAATTTCGTTTTATCAATAAAAAGTTTTAATGTAACTCATTCACTAAATTATAATTTTTTTAATGAGGTGTTTTTTAAACCGCAAAATAGAATTACTTCATTTGATCAAAACCATTTTTATAATGGCATACAATGGAAATGGAAACAGTCAGATTTGAGCTTAGGATATCAATATACTTATCAGAAGCTTACTAACAATTATATAAATAAAAATCAATTTTTACTTTCCTTAAATTTTATATGGTAAACCTAAAATAGAAAAGTGTTATAATATTATGCTGTGTAACTTTTATCACAGATAGTAAAAAAGGATTTTGACAATTTTACAAGATTAAAATACAAAGCATGGAACAGATAAATGATAATGCAACAATAGTTGATGTAAGAACACCGGCGGAATTTACAGAAGGACACTTTCCAAATGCAATCAATATCCCTTTAGACGAGGTTGCACAACGAATAAATGAATTTAAAGAAATGCCTAAGCCAATAATAGCATATTGCAGAAGCGGAAACAGGAGTGGCACAGCAGTTTCTATTTTAAAACAGAATGGAATTGCTGATGCTGTTAACGGTGGCGGTCTCGATGATTTAAAACAAAAAATAAAATGATGAAAGCAATATTAAATAACTGGTCAGTAATGCGTGGGCTTAGACTTGTAATAGGCATCATAGCATTGGTTCAGTCAATCCTTCAAAAGGATATAACGTTGGTGGTATTAGCAGGTTTTTTGCTGTTAACAGCAATTACTAATGTAGGTTGCTGTGCAAGTAATGGTTGTGCAGTAAATTTTAATAACAGAAAAAAAGAAAAGGAGATTTTATATGAAGAATTGGATAATAAAAAATAAACTGTATTTCATTGGTGCATCAATCGGTGCAGTAGCCGGTTTTATTTATTGGAAATATGTAGGATGTTTAACAGGTACATGTGCCATCACATCCAGTCCGGTAAACAGCACAATCTATTTTGCCTTTTTTGGAGCAGTATTATTTGGAGCATTTAAAAAAAGCGCAAAGGAAACAGAAGCTAATAAACAATAATTTTTTTATGATAGAATTTTTAAAACAGCCATGGGCATGGTATGTATCAGGTCCGCTAATCGGTTTGATGGTTCCTGTATTATTGATAATAGGAAACAAAACATTTGGCATATCATCATCGTTGCGCCATATTTGTGCCGCTTGTATTCCTGCTAAAATTCCTTTTTTTAGTTACGATTGGAAGAAAGAAGCATGGAACATGATTTTAGTAAGTGGTATATTAATCGGCGGTTTTATTGCTGCAACAGTATTATTCAATAATCAGTCGGTTCAGGTAAATCTGAAGTTAGTGCAGGAGCTTTCAAAATATGGAATTACAGATTATCATTCTTTAGTACCCAAACAGCTTTTTAATTTTCAACAACTCTTTTCACTCAAAGGCTTTATACTGATTGTTGGAGGTGGATTTTTAGTTGGTTTCGGTACACGCTATGCCGGCGGATGTACTTCAGGTCATGCAATTATGGGCTTATCAAATTTGCAACTGCCTTCTTTAATTGCAACAATATGTTTTATGATTGGTGGTTTTATTATGGCTAATCTTATTCTCCCATTTATATTAATGCTGTAAACAATGAATGAAGTAACAACGATAAGAAATAAAGAAATAAATACAGACTTTGAGGTTCGTTCTTTAGATAATTTATTTTCTGAACAACAACCAAAAAAAGAGCATTGGTTTTCTTATATCAAATACCTTGTAACAGGAATTTTGTTTGGAACTATTTTGGTTAAGGCAGAAGTAATTTCATGGTTTCGTATCCAGGAAATGTTTCGCTTACAAAGTTTTCACATGTACGGAGTAATAGGTTCTGCGGTGATAGCAGGAATTATTTCAGTGCAGATCATAAAGAGGTTTAACATCAAAACCATTCACGGTGAAAAAATAGAATTACCTCAAAAGAAGTTCAACAAAGGACAAATATATGGCGGCTTAATATTTGGCTTTGGCTGGGCACTTACAGGTGCTTGCCCCGGACCAATGTTTGCACAAATTGGAACAGGAGCTTTAGTAGTTATTGTTGCTTTGTTAAGTGCAATTGCAGGCACCTGGATTTATGGTTTATTAAGAGAAAAGTTGCCGCATTAATTTATACGATTTCCTCCCTCCAAAATCAAATCGAACAAATCAAGTAAATTAAATATTGTCCTTTTTTATCCTTGTGTGACTTTAGTCACACGTTCTCTTAATTTAAATATTATATTTATATCTTTTCATCATAGCAGAGGTGATGATGTGTATCTGCAATGCAAAATGAAAGTATTAATCACACAAAATTTTAAATTATGATGGATAATTGGAGAAATGGTTTTGCCGGCACGGGAGGTATGATGTGGCTGTGGATGATATTAGGATTAATTGTTTTCGGATTAATTATTGTTTGGATTTTAAAACAGATAAAAAAATAATTATCGCACAGTTGTTGAATAAATTTCAATACTTAAAATATTTTATTATGAGCTATAACATAAGCAAAAAAATTGAGGGCACATTTGCTGATACAATTATAAAAGTAACCGAAGAATTAAAGAAGGAAGGCTTTGGAATTATTACTGAAATTGATTTGAAAGATAAGTTCAAAGAAAAGCTGAACGTGAATTTCAGGAACTATAAAATTTTAGGTGCCTGTAACCCTGCCTTAGCCTTTAAAGCAATTGAGCAGGAAGATAAAATAGGCATTATGTTACCTTGCAATATTTTGGTGCAGGAACATGAAAATGGAGAGATTGAAGTTTCTGCGATTAACCCGTTAGAAACAATAGGAGCGGCACACAATGAACAATTACAATCAATAGCTGCAGAAGTTAGTGATAAATTAAAAAGGGTAATAGATCATATATAGGCGAAGCTTCATTCCTGATAAATGGAAACAAATTCACGACATACACGTTTAAAATTAAACGTACCCTTTTAAAATATAAAATGATAAAAAATATAAAATTAATTCGCAGTTGCATCAATTTTTCTTTGTCTTCAATTGTTATTTTCAGCAGCAGCATGTTTTCCGCATACAGCCAGCAAATGCAGAATATGAATAAGGATACTTCGGTAGTTGAACAGAAAAATATGAAGGATATGCAAAACATGGAGATATTGCCAATGCCTTTCTTTACTCATATGGGTATGCCCGTGGATGTTGGGGCATATAACTTGAGACTTGCCGCGTTACCAACTCAAAATGAAGGGAAAACAAATACAGAATTTGATGTTCAATTTATGACCGGACTTTCAAAAACTGTTGGATTGCATCTTGAAGGCAGAGGAACATTTAAGGATCCTACTTTAGAAGCAATGGTTCAATTTTTAGTCTGGAAAAGCAAAAACGGAATGAATGCTATTTCTCCCATTATAGAATTTGAGTTTCCCTTAGGCAAAGAAGCAACGCGAAGAGTTTACACATTGGTTGGCTTTTCATCCACACTTTCAAACTCCCGCCTTGCATTTAATTAGGTGCTTCATTATAGCCCGCTCGAAGATTTAGCGGAAGGAAGTTTTTCATTAGTTTATAAAATGTCAAACCGCATATTTCTTGTTTCCGAAATATCAGGAGTTTTTCAGAAAGGAGAACTTCCCATTTCTAACCTTCTCGGAGGTGTGAAGATAAAACTTAATAAAAACTTCATGATTGGAATAGGCTATCAACAACCTATAACTACCAACAGGGAGTTTTCATCACAATATATATTTCAACCGGATATATACTGGAAAAATAACAGTTCCCTTCAGTTTCCCAAATAGAAATACAGAAAGAGAACATCATGCAGAACCTCTTCAAATTGCTAACAATAGATCATTTAAAAAAGAACCATAGTACTATGAATAGCCTTTGGTTTTTTTATTTTAATATTTTACGTTCATGGGTTTCATTTTTATTTTTCTAAAACTAAAATAATAAATAATCGCAGGCAGCAGCATAAATTGCAATACTGGAGACAGCCCAACATCAACAATAGGAACGAGTGGCATAGCTTCAGTATAAGACCAGCTTCCAGATGAAACATGTCTTATCTCCGCAAGAACAGCTCCTGTGCCACCTGCCATCATCAAGGCAAAAATTCGCAACCCCTTTAATTTTTGTATCCAAAACGTTTCTTTGTAAACAAGAGCAAAACTGTAATAAAGTAAAACAACCATAATGCCATCTGTTATGGAAGCTACGCTACAAAAAATAGCGGACTTCAGGTTTAGCTCCATTTTTTTATATAATGGCATTTGCAACATCTCCCATGCAAAATTTAGCAGGACAGCCAAAATCAGAATAATGAATGTAAACTGTTTGAAAGCTGTTTTATTTTCAGTTTTATTTAATAAAATGATATAGAATACTATAACCAAAATTAATGCGATAACCGGCATCAAAAAAGCCACTACGGTTAATGTGTTCATGGTGAACGTTTGGGTTAATATTTCTGGCTTATCAAACGTAAAACATGTGCCTTCCCTTTATGAAACTCGCCTTCCTGTAAATCAACTTCTTTTTGACCACACGATAAAATATGAAAATGCTGAAAGTCGCTGCAGACAGAAGGAGCATCATATAATAATGCCTCATCCTTCGGGCCACCTGAGGTATTATTTTTTTGTTCTTTTGCAAATGCTTCAAAAATTAAATAACCTGCAGTTGGCAAGGACTTTGAAATTTCACTATGAAATTTTTTTCTTAACTCAGGCTCAAGATGAACATAAATTAATCCTACGGCATCGTATTGTTTTAAGGCTTTATAATTTTCAATTTCAAGAACTGTATAATGTATTTTTACCTTCTTTTCCTTTGCCCGCTTTAATGCCTTTTGCTGTGCGACTTCACTAAAGTCAAATGCATCAACTTCCCATCCTTTTGATGCTGCATAAATTGCATTTCTACCTTCACCTTCTGCAGGCAATAAAATAGTACCGGACTTATGCGTATCTATAAAAGATTTAAAAAATTGATTTGGCTCATTGCCATAAACTGTTTCATTTGTTTCGTACCTGTTATTCCATAATTCATTTTTCATTGGTGCAAGTTCATTTTTTTATATAAATTTTTCTGTAACATTCATCACCTTTTGCATATTTATAAAGCCTTAGCACACCTGGCTTTTCCAAATCAATTTTGTAGTGCAGCACATTCTTATCTCTGCTAAAAATCCTGCACCGGTAGTTATTAAAGCAACAGAAATAAAAGCGGCATTAATCCCAAACCGGTCGGCTATAATCCCTGAAAGCACTGCGCCTATTACGTATCCACTATCACGCCAAAAACGAAATATACTCATGCTTTGGGCACGTTGGGAAGGATGTGTATTCTCAGCTATCACAGTTAAAAAATTGGGATACACTAATGCTGTCCCTAAACCAAGTAAGATCATAGCCTCTACATTAATCCAGACAGAAGAAGCATTGGTAATAATAAATAAGGCAATTCCTTGAAGCATCATGCCGCCGGTAATTAATTGCTTCTTACAATAAATGTCTCCCAGCCTGCCGGTAAACAATTGTCCTATTCCCCAAACTACAGGGTAAATGCCTGCTACCAAACCAACCTGTTGCAACGAATAATTTTTTTGCAACAGCAGTATTGGTAATAAGCCCCATACAATGCCGTCATTTAAATTATTTACCAAACCGCTGATAGTTACTGAACCCATATTTCTATGTTGATAAGAAGATGCTTTCCAGATATTTTTAAATAAGGGTAACCGGCTTTCTTTAGCCTCCTGGTGAACGAATACGGCAGTATCTTTTATAAAAAAGAAGGTGAGTAAAAACCCTGCAACAGAAAACAAAATACCCGGAACAAAAGGATAAAAAGCAAAACCTTTTGCAGCCGCAATACCCGCAGATAAATAAGCAGCCACACCTACTGCCAGGTATCCGGCAAACTCATTAATGCCCATTGCAAGTCCACGGTTACGTTCTCCAACCAGATCAATTTTCATAATCACGGTTGATGACCATGCAAGCCCCTGGTTTATTCCCAATAAAATATTCGCAACAATAACCCAGTTCCACGAGTTAGCGTACATCAATAAAAAAGGAACGGGTAAAGCCACTATCCATCCAATAATTAACACTTGCTTTCTGGTAATATATTGCGTTAATTTTCCCATCAATAAATTGGCAAGCGCCTTACTTGTTCCAAAAGCAATTATAAATGATAGCAATGCTGTTTTACCATTTATGCTGAAAATCTTTTCTCCAAATCCTGATAAAACAGATCGCTCTAATCCCACCATGCTTCCCACAAAAGCATTGATGAGAACCAATAGCCAAAATTGTTTCCAGTTGTTTTTTAATCCCTGCTGCAATCTGATTATCGATTTGTATTAGGACAAGTATTCATACCAACGATTGCATAAAGAGGGCACATTCCTGCCAGGCTCGTCAAAATAAATATTCCGGCTAAAACCAATAATACTATTCCCCAGGCGCCGGTTACGATTCCTGTAAAATATAAAACAACAAATACTATTGCTAAAATTGTCCTTATTATACGGTCAAATGAACCCATGTTTTTTTTCATAAAACCTATTTTAATAAATTAACGATTAATGTAACAATTGCTACACATAACAAGCAAGATGATTGTAAGTTTTAACCACTTTGTTCATTTGTAAAGCTAATAACAACTTCTGTTTATCTGTGTGATAATTGTCACACTTCCCTTATGTGATAACAGTCACCAAATGATAATATAAATTGTAGGAAGTTTGCTGATAAAATAAAAAGATTATGCAGATAAAACAATTTGAAGATAAAAACCTTGCACATTACAGCTATGCAATTTTGAGTGAGTATGAAAAGAAAATAATATTAATTGATCCTGCAAGAAATCCACAGCAGTATCTTGACTATGCAAAAGAGAATGATGCTCAAATAACAGGTATCATTGAAACCCATCCTCATGCAGACTTTGTAAGCAGCCATTTGGAATTGCATCAATTAACAGGAGCAACAATTTATACCAGCAAAATGGTTGATGCTTTTTATCCGCATCAAACCTTCGACGAAGGTCAATCCATACAAGTAGGTAAAATAAAATTATCCGTACTTAATACCCCAGGTCATTCACCGGACAGCATAAGTATAGTTTTAGAACACTCAGGCAAACACAAAGCTGTATTTACAGGCGATACACTTTTTATAGGTGATTGCGGAAGACCCGATTTAAGAGAAGGTGCCGGCAAAATTAAAAGCACAAGAAGAGACCTTGCAAAACAAATGTATCATTCACTAAGAGATAAATTAATAAAGCTGGATGATGATGTTTTAGTTTATCCGGCGCATGGTGCAGGTACGCTTTGTGGTAAAAATTTGAGCAAAGAAAATAGCAGCACAATTGGTGAGGAAAAACAAACCAACTGGAGTTTACAGGAAGCAACTGAAGATGAATTTGTAAATAATCTTTTAGCAGATCAGCCATTTGTTCCTCAATATTTTCCTTTTGATGTTGAATTAAACAGAAAAGGTGCCGCAGGTTTAAAAGAAAATATTGCAAACATCAAAACAGGTAATACACTAACCAAATATTTAAATGCTGAATTTGATAAAGCACTTTTCATAGTTGATACAAGGAAAGAAAAAGATTTTAAAGAAGGTCATCTGCCCAACTCTATAAACCTGATGGAGAATGGCAAATTTGAAACATGGTTAGGCAGTATTTTTAAACCAGGAGAGCAGTTTTACTTAGTAAGCGAAAGTGAGGAGCAATTAAAAAGAATGTTAGAAAGAGTTGCTGTCATTGGTTATGAAAACCAGGTTAAAGAAGGATTTGTAATTAAAGATGGTACTGTAAAAGAAGAAATAATTGATGTAAATAATTTTAAAAATCATCTACAGGAATACACAATTATTGATGTAAGAAATACTTCAGAAGTTAAAGAAGGCAAGATATTTAAGAACAGTATTTCTATCCCTTTATCGGAGATAAGAAATCGTGTAAATGAAATTCCTCTTGATAAACCAATCGTTGTGCATTGTGCCGGTGGTTATAGAAGTGCAGCAGCAAGTTCATTATTACATTCGCAATTAAATGGAACCGTAAAAGTATTAGATTTGGGAGAAGCAATAAAGCAATTTCAATGATGGGTAGTTAAGAGCAGGAGACTTTAAGGATGCAAACCAGATAGACTTGGAAGCAGGATAAACAGATGGGCACTTTCATAAATAAAAAAAACCATTTTAAAACTATAATTATGCGGTCAAAAATAACAACCACTTTTCTTTTAGGTACACTGCTTATGGTAACTTCATTAGTCTTCATCAGCTTTAAAAAGCAGCAGAGAGAAGAACCCTGGAAACAAGAGCAATTGCTGAACCCTTCTGAATTAGCTAAAACAATAAATGCTACTAAAGCCAAACAGCCATATATCTATAGCATTGGTCCTGGCGCAACTATTAAGAGTTCAATTGATATTGGTACTGCACAGGATATGAAAAATTTAAACAAATTAAAGCAGCAATTAAGCAGGTTGCCTAAAGATGCCAACATAGTCATCTACTGTGGCTGTTGCCCTTTTCAACATTGCCCTAACATCCGTCCGGCTTTTACATTGTTAAATGAGATGAAGTTTACAAATCAAAAACTATTAAGCCTGCAGCATAACATTAGAGTTGATTGGATAGACAAGGGGTTTCCTGTAAATAAATAGCCCTTCTTAAAAAAATATTTTTAATGAATCATGTACGCTTGGGATTAAAAGAAAACTGGAAGCAGTTTACATTGCTTGTTATTATAAATGCATTTGTTGGCGGTATGGTTGGTTTGGAAAGAAGTATTCTGCCACGCATTGCAGAAGCAGAATTTCACATAGCTGCAAAAACAGCAGTACTTTCTTTTATTATTGTTTTTGGTATTGTAAAAGCAATTACCAATTATTTCACCGGTGTATTAGCAAACAAATTCGGACGTAAAAATTTACTAACCATCGGTTGGCTTTTTGCTATACCTGTTCCATTTATATTAATGTCCGCAAACAGTTGGAATTGGATAATAGCTGCAAACGTTTTGCTTGGTATAAATCAAGGGTTAACATGGAGCAGTACAGTTGTAATGAAAATTGATTTAGTAGGAGAAAAGCAAAGAGGTTTTGCAATGGGGTTAAATGAGTTTGCAGGATATATTGCTGTTGCTATTGTTGCATTCCTTACAGGTTGGATCGCCTCTGAATACGGCCTGCGTCCATATCCTTTTTATTTAGGAATAGGGTTATCATTATTAGGTTTATTTGGCAGCTTGTTTTTTATAAAAGACACTAAGCATCACACAGCACAGGAAACAATTACCAGTACAGTTCCTAAACTCAAAAATATATTTTGGGAAACTACATGGAAAAATAAAAACCTCGGTTCAGTTACACAGGCAGGTTTAATTAATAACCTTAATGATGGGATGGCTTGGGGCATATTACCAATACTTCTTTCCTCAAAAGGATTTGGTATTGCCGATATTGGAATTATCACAGCGGTATATCCTGCTGTATGGGGAATAGGGCAACTGTTTACAGGTAAAATGGCTGATTACTTTTGTAAAAAGGACTTACTTTTTATTGGAATGTTTTTACAAGGCATAGCATTAGTTGTTTTGATTTTTGCGCAATCATTCACACACTATATAATTCTTGCATCCGTGTTAGGTTTCGGCACAGCTTTGGTTTATCCAACTTTTCTTGCGACGGTTGCCGAGAATACCAATCCATCAGATAGAGCACATAGCTTAGGTATTTTTCGCCTTTGGCGTGATATGGGTTATGCAATTGGTGCAATTCTAACAGGTATTATTGCAGACTTTTTTGGAATATCTGCATCTATTTTAATAATCGGTTTACTTACTATTAGTTCTGCATTAATAATTCATTTCAGGATGAATTGCGATGTTAATAATTCAGTAAAAGTTTTACACTGGATATTTAAAAAATCACATACTTCAAATAAGATGAAAATGGTTATTCATCCCGGCAACTGAATACAAGTAATTGATTCGATGCATACTTAATACTGCTGTTCAATTTTTTAGTTTCATTTTCTTCATTGGTGATATATAGAATGAATAATGTGTAACAAAGTGCTGAATATTATTAGATAAATTAAAACATCACAAATCCTTTCTCCCAAATTTTTTTACTGAAATCCATACAGGAACAACTATCCAAAGAGACATAACAATTGTTGTAACTGCAATACCGGAAGTTGTTCCAAAGAAATCTTTAAACACTGCTCCCGTATAAGCCATCAGTGCTGCAATATCCATTTTCAAAAGAATTTGGATGCGCCCAAGATCAATAGGATTTAGAAAACTAAAAAGTATCATTGGTTTTTCCAATGGATAATCCTGAAACTGAAATAAAATAAATAAAACTATTGCATCATATATAAGCGAAAAATACAACCACAATAAAATGGCAAATCCGATGCCTTTTGCTTTATCTCTTGTAATTGCTGAAGCCAGCATTGCAATGCCTGTAAAAATTATACTTAGCAAAAATCCCATTAACAACATCATAAATCCGGTAGCATTTGGCTGGTAAATTATTATTGGAATACCAATACCAATTAAAAATGCAACAGACAATGAAACAGAAAGCCCTATAAATAAACTAAGCCAAATTGTTTTTCGCTGTAACGGCTGACTTACCAATAATTCTATAAACTCAGCGCTATTATAAATATATATAGTGGAGAATATTATGCATATAAGCGGAACAAGAAGTAAAACAATATTCAATAAGCTGAGCAGACCCTTACCTGTATTACTTTCTAAATTAAATATGCTAAAAGAAATTATAAGAGATAATAAAGTATAGAACAATACAATTTTATTTCTCAATATATCAACTATAACATATTTTATTATTTTCTTCATAGGGTACCTGTTATCATAACTTTAGCTATAGCCTTTGATAATTTTTCTTCTCCTGTTGTTTCTTTTAATTTGTTTAGGGTTGTATGAAATTTAATGTTTCCTTCCTGCATGTAGATCACTTCTGTTATTAAATCATCCAGTTCACTTAAAACATGCGAAGTGATCAATATTAATTTTCCTTTATTCTTCTCACTGATAATTTTTTCTTTTAATATTTCAGATGAAACAGGGTCTAAGCCTGCTGTAGGTTCATCCAATATTAAAACATCTGAATTAAATAAGAAAGCTAATGAAGCACTTACCTTTTGAGTTGTACCACCTGATAGAGTCCTCATTCTTTTGTGCATTTGCTTATCCAGTTCAAAACTCCTGATCAAATCTTCATCTGCATTTCCAGTGGGTTTTCTTATATCTCTCATTAAATTAAAAACCTGAGCAATCGTCATATTTTCAGGATACCTTCCTATCTGCGGCATGTAACCAATCCTGTTTCTGTACAGCCAGTTATGAGCAATAGAATTATTATCAAAATTAATGGTGCCGCTATCAGGTACAACCATTCCCAATATGCATTTAATAAAAGTTGTTTTGCCGCTAGCATTAGGCCCGATCAAGGCAATGCACTCACCTTTATTGCAGGTAACAGAAGCATCGTTCAATGCGTAAACTTTTCCGAATTTTTTTGAAATTTTATTGGCAACAATCATAAAGAGAATGGGTGCATTTGAGGATAATCATCCTTAAGATTTTCTGGTGTGACAGTTGGCAGAATTTTTTCACTTTTATCAAGCAAAGAAACAATAAGGCTTCTGAATAACATAAGCGCAGATGGATTGTTATCAATTATCATTGAATAAATACTTACAGGATGATAAGGTACGTCACCCACTTTATCTTTATTAAGATCATAGCCTTCATACTTATCCCAATAATTTCCATTAAAGGTATTTAATACCAGCGACCCATTGGTGCCAATATCAAAAGTGTTGCCTGAAAAATTATTTTTTGTAATTACATTGTTATCGCAGCTTGCCTGGATTTTAATTGCCCAACCATTATTGATAAATTCATTTCGTTGCAATTCAATTCTACTGCTGCCTTCCATGTGAATGCCAATTGTGTTCTTTTTAAAATGATTTCCCTCTATATAACTGTCTGAAATATCTTTTAATAAAATTCCATAGGCAGCATCTCCCCAATTCTCTTCAAAATAATTATTAAACATTTTTACACCATGTGAATACATTACGGCAACACCGGAACCATTATTTTTAAAAAGATTTGTTACGTAGTTATTATCCTGGGAAAACATAAAATGCAAGCCATAGCGAACATTGCCTGTTGAAATATTTCTCCATATCATTGAGTTGCTTACAAACTCAAAATAAATTCCATCCCGGTGCCCCTGAATGGTATTACCGATTATAAGCATGCTGTCGCATTTAAAACAATGAATGCCATTTCCACTTTGCAATTCTTCAGTGCCGTATGATATAAGTGTATTATTTTTTATTAAACACTTATTTCCATATTGTGTGTAAATGCCAAAATTTGTATCATCTAAAATATTATTGGTGATTGTAACATTGCGAACATTATAAATTTTTATTCCTGCAATATCTTCTATCCCCGATCTTCCGGCATGTTGCAGCTTAAAGCCATCAACAAATACATTGTTACTTTTTATTGAGATTATTTCATATTTATTTTCACCATCTAATACCGGATTATTTATCCCTTTAAAAACGATTGAAGTATTAATTGTAATATTTCCCTCCTTGTAAATTCCGGCAGTTACTAAAACCGTATCACCATATACAGCAAGAGTCAATGCCTTGTGTATAGATACATTTTTTGATTTGCTTACCGTTATAGTTTTACAAAATGCGGTTTGAGTTAAAATGCAAATAATAAAGAAGAAAAATATAGTAGTTTTTTTTTGCATGATTTATTTAACCAAATCATTCCAGGTAACTTCAGAACCTTTGAATTTTTGCGCAGTATTATTCAAAGACTGTTCATTGTCAAATGCAGCTATGTTGCCCGCCATTGGTGTGTGTAATGCATCGCTTTTAAAAAGATGCGCTTTTGATGCTTCAATAAAATTATGTGTGCCTTCAAAATTTATAAAGTATATGTTGCTTATTATTTCTTTATTTAGAACATCAGATTTTTTAAAAGACATGAGACAATGTATGTCATCAAATTTATACGTCTTGCCTTTTTTAGTAAGTATTTCACCACCAAATCTGTTATCTGAAATTGTCATTTTACAAAATACGCAGGTATCTGTACCAATTTTAATTGGCTGTGGTGCGGTATTGCAGGAACTCGAAAATATAAGCAGTAATACAGCAGTTATGGCTAATCTTTTTTTATTTGTACCCAAGGCCGTTTTATTTTTTCCTGAATGTATTATTTGAATTATCATAGCAAAAAGCAAAATCAGTCCTACTGCAAGAAAGATAAAACCACCGGTATCAGGTATAGAATAAGCTCCAAAATTTAAAAGTTGCTTATAGCCTATAAGCGGTGGCTGATATGCCATTCCCGGAATTTGAATGGCCGCTTCAGGATTAAGATCATGACCATAATTATATTCCCATCGCCAGAAATCTATCATAGCCACCACACCAAAAATTATAAATAATGAGGTAAGTATGATCAATAATTTTTTTCTGTTAAGAAGCGCCACTGCAAAACAGCACAGCGCAAAAAAGGCAATGATAAATGGTAAGACTGTGAATTCAATAAAATCTTTTGTATGCAATGTTTTCATACCGATATAATGATTGAGTCCATTTATTATATCTACACTGCCGCCTAATTTATTTGGAAAAATTTTTAATACTAATCCTTCAGGATATTGTGGTGCATTCAATTCTATCTTCCACATGGGGACAAATAAAACTGCTATTAACGAAATTCCGCAAACAATCAATAATACTCTTACCCATTTTGTTAACCGGTTTTTTTTCATAACATTAAAAATAGAATAAAGAAAAATGGTAAATAGAAACTTATAAATTTTGATAACCTATAACTTTTTTTTTACCATACAGAGGTTAAAGCAACACTGCAGTAAAAAAGATTTTTATTTTTTTGCAGGCGGTAATAATACTCCATCAACAACATGTACCATACCATTTGATGCCTGAATAGAAGCTATGATATGAACATTATTATTTAAAGTTACTTTACCATCTTTTACACTAACTGTTATATTATCGCCATTAACCATACTAAGCGTTTGACCGTCCTGAAAACTTTCAGCTTTTAGTGCAGATAATGTAACATGATATTGCAGAATATTTTGTAAGTCTTCTTTTTTCTCAGGCTTCATTAAATCATCTACTGTTCCTTTAGGGAGTGCATCAAAAGCTGCATTAGTTGGGGCAAAAACTGTGAATGGTCCTGCATTTGAGAGAGCAGTTACAAGATCTGCCTGTTTTAAAGCAGCCACCAATGTTGTGTGATCTTTTGAACCGACAGCAACTTTTACTACGTCCTTCTGAGAAGTTGTGTCATTCACATTTTCCTGTCCGCCGGGTGTAGTAGCATTATCAGTTGTAGTAGTTTCCGTTGTATTTATATCAGCATTATCATTACAGGAAGCGACCAATATAAATACTAATGCGACGAATAGATTATTTATAGCTTTCATAAGTTTTTATTTAGATGTTTTTTTGCTTAACGAATCTAATGGCACTGAGTTTTTACCAAGGCTAAATGAAATCGGAACATTTGAACCGGCAGCAGAAACTCTTACGTAGCCTTGCATTTCCTGGTGTAAAGCACTGCAAAAATCTGTGCAGTAAAAAGGAAATACACCAACTCTATCCGGCACCCATTTTAAAGTTTGTGTTTCTCCCGGCATAATAAGCAATTCACCGTTATTGTTTCCTTTAATGGCAAAACCATGTGGCACATCCCAGTCCTGCTCAAGGTTGGTTATGTGAAAATAAACTTCGTCTCCTAATCTTACACCTTCAATATTATCCGGCGAAAAGTGTGAGCGGATGGCGGTTGCGTAGACATGCACCTTGTTACCTTCCCGCACAACTTTGGTTTCTTTTTCTCCCATAGAAACTCCGGGATTTTTATTTTCTTCTATCTTAAATATTTTTAAAGAATTTTTTGAAATAAGCACTGCCGGTACTGCCTGCGCATAATGCGGCTCACCAATAGTTGGATAATCCAGAAGGAGTTTCATTTTATCTCCGCTTATATCAAATAACTGGGCACTTTGTGCAAGCTCTGGACCGGTAGGTAAATACCTGTCTTTGGTAATTTTATTATAAGCAATTAAATATTTTCCGTAAGGTTTTTTTGTATCACCACCAGGCACACATAAGTGCCCAACCGAATAATACGTGGGTTGCCTGTCAAGCACTTTTAAATCTTTAATATTCCATTTTACAATTTCTGAAGAAACAAAGAAAGAAGTGTAAGCATTTCCTTTTCCATCAAACTCTGTATGCAGTGGACCTAAACCAGGCTTTTTAACCTCACCATATAAAGCAGCCTCATATTTTATAACAGGAATACCGGAATAATCACCATCAAAAGTTTTATTAGCAATTGCCTGTTGTATTTTGGTAAAAGAAAAAACAGGAATCAATGCGGCAAGTTTACCGCTTCCCACAATATATTCGCCGGTAGGGTCAACATCACAGCCATGCGGAGATTTTGGGCAAGGAATCATATATACTATTCCGGGTAAATCTTTTGCATCCAGCATCGTTACTTCAGTTTCTATAACAGATGTAGCAGAATGGGTATTATCTTCATATTTATTGTGTGCGTATTTTACCTGCTGCTTTTGCCCTTTGCCCTGTTTCAAATATTCTTCTGCTTTTTTCCAGTTAACTGCCAGAATAAAATCTTTATCACGTTGCGATGCATTTACTTCAAGCAATGAATTAGCCTGCTCAGAGTTGTAACAACTAAAGAAAAACCAATCATGACTTGGTCCTTTGCCGGCATGACTCAAATCAAAATCCATCCCTGGTAATAATATCTGAAAAGCGATTTTCATATTACCATCGGCAGGAGCAACACTTATAAAACTTAAGGTACCTTTAAAATTTTGCTTGTAAGTATTTATGGGAACATCTCCATTTGAGTTATCCATAGGAACACTAAAGCGGGTACCGGCTACAACATACTCAGTATTTTCAGTAATAAAGGGAGAAGAGTGATTACCGGCGCTATTGGGTATTTCAATAATTTCTACTGTACGAAAAGTTTTAAGATCAATTCGTGCAATTCTTGGCGTATTATTTCCATTGGCAAATATCCAACGCCCATCTATCTCACCATTTGTTTGCGACAATTCCACATGATGAAGATCATCCCAGGGAACAAACCCATGAGAGGTATTCAACATTGGTTTTGTTTCTTCACTATAACCATAGCCTTTTTCCGGATCTATTGAAAAAACAGGAATTACTCTAAGTAAACGGGCGGAGGGTAATCCATAAACGCTTAATTGCCCGCTAAATCCTCCGGAAACAAAATTATAAAGTTCATCATATTTTCCTGGTGCCACATACGTTTTGGACGCAGCGTCACCTCCTACAGCATTGCCTGCATTCTTAGGTTTACAACTGTTTAAAGAAAGCACCAGGCACAAGAGGGCAATTGCTAACGCATTCAATTTAAATTTTTTCATATAAATTTTTTAGGGGAATTATTTTATCCCATCGTTTTTACGCATGAACTCCAAAAGCTGGCGTGCATCATTATCTGCAAGGCTTTGGTTTGGCATACGCACCAAACAAATTTCAAGCTGCGCCTGCGCCTTAGGATCTTTATTCAACATTTCATCAGTATTGGTAATAAAATTCATTATCCATTCGGGCTTATGCCTTTCTGAAACACCCTTCCATCCAGGGCCAACTAATTTTTCATCTGTAAGTTTGTGGCAACCTGAACATTTCACTCCATAAATTTTTTCTCCGCCTGATGCCAAGGTTGCATCTAATTTATTGCCAACATCCACATGCGTAAACTTTCCTGTTCCCCGATTGGGATCATACGCAGGAGCATCACCACCCGGAGTTTGAATCTTTTCTCCATTTGGATCAGGTGTAGTAGTTGTAGAAGTTGTTTTTGAAGAATCAGAGTTACTGCTATTACACGCAAACATAATAATTGTGATAAGAATTAGACTTAATACAACAAACTTTCTCATAAGTGAATTTTAAATTATTGTTATGCAAGATTACAATGCCAGAAAATACGGACGTATGACTAAAATCATAATTGCTGATGATACTTATCAACAATTAGTTTCAGTACCCAAGTTACTTTTAAAATATTTGATGCAATCTTTCATTAATATATTTTCCAACAGGTGAGAAATTTTATTCTAACAAAAACATAAGAGGAGGTATTACAAAGAAAAACTAACTGCTTTCTTCTTAAGATAACATTGATTAAAATAAAGATGAATCTAAAATCAAGAAATAAGTTATATAAATAGGTAAAAGATTTATATAATTAACGGCATAGCGACCTTTGTTATATGAAAAAAAGTGAAAACGATAAATCAGTTGTCCTTGCAATTATGCTAAACATGATTAAAATCATGTTCATGTATGAGTAGCGACATTTATCTTCCATTATACGTATCATAGTTTTGCAAAATAAAATCTGACAATTGAGCATATTAAAAAATTATAAAGAAAATAAAATAAAATTCTTTTTTAAAGTTTTATTACTTATATCCTTTTTTATATATAATGAGTTAAAAGCTCAAAGTAAAACTTGGGTTGCTCCTAAAGAAGCTACTAATGTAAAAAACCCTTTAGCTGGCAATAAAGAAATATTAATTTATGCAAAAGTAATTTACACTACTTACTGTACGCCATGCCACGGGAGTAACGGAAGGGGGGATGGAATAGCTGCTGTGAGTTTGGCAAAAAAGCCTGCTGATCACACTTCTGATTATGTTCAAAAACAATCTGACGGAGCGTTATACTGGATGGTTACTACAGGAAACAGCCCTATGCCATCGTATAAAACTGTCCTAACCAATAACCAAAGATGGGAGTTGATAAATTATATACGCACTCTTGCAAAAAACAAAAAATAGATATTATCATGAAAATAAAACTGCTAATACTGTTAAGCATAATAACAGTCAATATTTTACATGCACAAACAGATTCTACTCGTTCTAAGGACACAACCACTTCAATCCTTCAACAAAGCGTCGTTGATTCTTCTCTGTATGACAGGATAAGTGCGTTGGAAAAGAAGACGGATTATAATAAACCTGGTGAAGATCATTTTATGATGGCTGGCTTAGCCACTTTTGGTTTTGTCTCAAATAAAACCAAAAATACACTTAATGGTGTTCTTCAAGATGTTTCAAAAAAGAATAGCCTTACAGATGTAGATCATTTTGAATTTAGCCCAATGTTTTTTTGGAGGCATGGTAAAAAAATTCTGGTTGAATTTGAGCCTTCTTTCGCCGATAATCAACTTGGTGTAAACTGGGCTGATATTTCTTATTTCGTAGCACCAAACGTGATATTGCGTGCAGGATATTTAGTAATCCCTTTCGGGTTTTACCCTAAGCATCTTGCAGCCGGATGGATTACAAAACTGGCAAGCGATCCATTTGGAATTACTGAGGTACCTACAACAGATTATGGTGTTGAAGTAGAAGGCGGTATTCAGGCGGGAACTATGAAATGGAATTATGATTTTTCTCTTACTAACGGAATGCAATTACTTCCCGACGGCCAACTTCAAGCTTCCGGCTTAAGTGATAATAATAACAATAAGACAATTACTGGCAGGATAGGCTGGCTCCCTTTTTCTAATTCTTCCCTTGAGTTAGGAGTTTCGGGGTTAAGAGGAAAAGTTGGTGATGCAGGTTCACATTTCGAAAGTATAACAACTAATATGTATGCTTTCGATCTAAATTTGGTAGAGAATATAAAACCTTTTCAACTTAATATAAAAGGTCAATATAATATAGTAAATATAGAACGTGCAGATTATGTTAACATTAAGGATACTTCGATTTATAGTTTCATTAACCATACAACATCTGGTTTTATACAGGCTTCCCTGCGACCTTCTTTCTCAAACAATATGATAGTAAAGAACTTTGAGCTGGCAGCCCGGTATGGAAATTTTAGTACCCCAAAAAATTCATTAGGGGGAACAAAGCAGAATGGATGGGCAGTGGGGTTGGATTATTGGTTATCCTGGAGGACAGTTTTAAAATTTACTTATGAAGCAATTAAAACAATCAACAATTCACGTATAAATATTGATGTCCCCGTAGGTTTTGTTAATCAATCTAATTCTATGTACCTGCAATTTGCAATTCAATTATAAAATTTATTATTATGAAACTCTTACATTATAAAAAATTAACTATAATAACTGCACTAAGTGTAATTATTTCAATTTTTTTAATATCGAATGGATGTTCAACAAGTCAAAAAATAGAAGCCAAATCTGGAGCTCAATTATGGGGAGAAAATTGTCAGAAATGTCATAATACTCCTTCGCCTTCTACCTTTTCCCATGAACAATGGGAAACCATTGGTTTGCATATGCAAACCAGAGCCTTGATTACAAATAAAGAAAGAGATAAAATTGTTGCATTTTTGAGCCAATAATTTTAAACAGAGTTTAGTGTAACTTATAAATATTAATTTTCAAAAAATCACAATTAAAGATTCTTCGTTCGTTTATTTATTATATTAGATCATAAATAATTTAAAATCTGATTTATGAAAAAAATAATACTCTTCGGGATACTGGCGGTAATTATTTATGCCTGCAATAGTGACAGCACTAAAAATTCTTCAAAAACATCTACTGCCATCGCTCCTGATTCGAATGAACAAAGAATTCCTAATCCAGGTGGTGATGCTCCTGCGTATGATCCTAACCGTGGAGCTGGAAAATTTACACATGTTGATGTTAAAAATAAATTGGATGTTACCATGGCTTCAGGAGGTGAAATAACTTATGGAATAAAGTGTTCGGGCTGTCACAAACTTACTGAGGAGAAATTAGTAGGCCCGGGATGGAAAAATGTTACGAGCAGACATAAACCAGAATGGATAATGAACTTTATTACCAATACAGATGAAATGCTGAATAAAGACCCTAAGGCTCAGGCTCAACTTGAAATTTGCCTGGTGCGCATGCCTAATCAGAGTCTTGCAGATAATGATGCAAGGCAGCTTTTGGAATTCATGCGTAAAAATGATGGGGTTAAATAATCTCTTTCCAAAAAGAAGTATGAAGCTTAAACGATCTGCAATGCTACGCTCCGGAAAGCTTAGCATTTTTACAATAAGTATATTAATAAGAAGGATGAATAGAAGTTGAATTACAAAAGCTTACTGGAGGTTGAAATACCTGTAAGTATATCTTATTGCAGTAAAGTAAAAAAAAGTATGCAGAGAAGGGAGAATGATATTACAATACAAAAATGGATCCGCATTGCTTTTATAAACCTGCTGATTGTTGCATTATTAGGTGTAATAATGCGATACAAGATAGCCTACTATCTGCCCTTCATTGAACAAAAGAATTTTTTGCATGCTCATTCGCACTTTGCATTTTCAGGATGGTTAACCCAGATATTAATGGTATTAATGTGGGGCTTTTTATATAAATATTTACCGGCAGACTCATTAAAAAAATACAAATGGCTTATAATAGCAAACCTGTTATCGGCTTATGGAATGTTGTTTTCTTTTCCGTGGGAAGGCTACGGAATTATTTCAATTTTATTTTCTACAATATCCATATTTGTATCGTATGTATTTGCGGTAATCTTTTGGGTTGATCTTAATAAAATTAAATTAAAAACTATAAGCATACATTGGTTTAAAGCAGCTTTACTTTTTAGTGTTTTCTCATCCCTGGGTGTTTTTTTCCTTTCATACATGATGGCTAATAAGATTCAGCATCCAAACTGGTTTTTAGTAAGCACTTATTATTTTCTTCATTTTCAATATAACGGATGGTTTTTCTTTGCGTGCATGGGTTTATTAAGCGAACAACTTAAATCCGTTATATCTTTTTCATTACAAAAAAAAGTTTTTTGGCTCTTTGCGTTGGCCTGTATTCCTGCTTATTTTTTGTCGGCACTATGGCTTCCTATCCCTGCATGGGTTTATATAGTTGTGGTTTTAGCGGCAGCAGCACAACTGATTGGTTGGATACTCATGTTGAAAACAATTTTTTTAAATAAATCAGGATTTTTTCAAAATTATTCAGGTCAAACAAAGTGGCTGTATATTTTATCAGCTGTTGCATTATCTGTTAAATTACTTTTACAATTAGGTTCTACTATCCCTTTTTTAAGCAGGCTGGCATTTGGTTTTAGACCTGTAGTTATTGGATATTTGCATTTGATGTTTCTGGGAGTTATATCACTTTTTATAATTGGCTTTTGCAAAGCAAACCAATTTACTATAGCCAGGAGAATAGGGAATACAGGTCTCACCATTTTTGTATCAGGAATTATTTTAAACGAGTTTTTTTTAATGATCCAGGGGCTTTCTTATATGAATTATATAAGTGTTCCGTTGATTAATGAGCTTTTACTTGGGGCAGCTATTTGTATGCTTTGCGGAGTATCGCTATTAAATTTGGGATTAAGAAAAAGAAATTAAAAAGTTATATAATTTTTAAAATTTACTCACGGTTTTAAACCGGTCATAAAAAGCTTTTTCCAAAATTTCTCTATGAATAGGATGCGCTATATTGATTAATTCTTTTGCCCGTTGCTTTAAATTTTTACCAAATAGATTTACTATTCCATACTCCGTTACAACCCAATGCACATGCCCTCTCGTGGTGACCACACCCGCGCCTTCTTTTAAAAAAGGAACAATACGTGAAAGACCTTTTGAAGTTACAGATGGCAAAGCGATGATTGGTTTTCCTCCTTCGGATAAGGAAGCACCCCTGATAAAATCCATTTGTCCGCCAATGCCTGAATATTGATAAGTGCCCATAGAATCTGCACAAACCTGGCCCGTAAGATCAATTTCAATGGCGCTGTTTATTGCAGTTACCTTTGGGTTTTGCCTTATTATACTGGTATCATTTACATAACTGATATCCATAACTCTTATACCAGGATTATCATTTACAAAATCGTACAATTTTCTTGTGCCTGCCATAAAACCAGTAACAGATTTTCCTACGTTTAATATTTTGCAGCTATTATCAATTACTCCTTTTTCAATTAAGGGGATCACCCCATCAGATAACATCTCAGTATGAAGTCCCAGTGATTTATGATTAATCAGATTTTTTAATACCTGATCAGGAATTGCGCCTATACCTAATTGCAGCGTGGCGCCATCTTCCACAAGCGAAGCAACATTATTACCGATTTTAATTACGGTATCATTTGATCTTGAACTGTAATCAACTTCAGGCAGTTCTGCATCATGCCAAACTAATGAATTGATCTTATTAATGTGTATGAATCCCTGGCCATGGGTTCTCGGCATTTTTGAATTTACCTGTGCTATTACATGAGGTGCCATATCCACCGCAGCACGGGCAATATCAACGGAGGTTCCAAGTGAGCAATATCCATGCGCATCTGGTGGCGACACCTGTACAATGGCTACATCCAATGGCAGAATATTTTCTTTAAACAACTGTGGAATCTGGCTAAGGAATATCGGCACATAATCCCCATGATCACTATTGACAATTGCACGGCTGTTTTCAGAAACGAATAAAGAATTTATGAAAAAACTGTCCCTGTAAAGAGGATCATTAAAATTTATATCGCCTAATGTAGTGATGCTTACTAATTCAACATTTTTAAGTTCTGCATGTCTCTTTTGTAATGCTTTTATAATATAAATAGGTGTAGCTGCACTGCCATGAATAAAAACCCTGTTGCCCGATTGAATAATTTTTACAGCATCTTCAGCGGATATACTTCTTTCGTGTTCCATTATTTTAAAAAGGATTTATTATTATGTTGCAATTTTGGATAACCGCAACCACTACAGATAAAGTTAAACGGCAATTTTGAATCAGCGTTTTGAAAAATATTTTCTGACAAAAGCATGCTGTTGATTCTCTGTGAGTTTACCGGTTTGTTTAACTTCAATTTTTATTTTTGCAAAAAGATGATCTGCTCTCAAAGTGTTCAGCAACTCAACTTTCGCATTAGTGGGGCCAAAAAGAATTACATCCTGATAATGTTTAATAATATCACCTAATTTTTTATAATATTCTGATTGTAGATGCTGTTCTTTATTATGCATCAGGTTTTCACTCTTGCTTAAACTTTGTTCTTTTGCTTCATGGGTAAATTTTGAATTTATAGTTTTCGATTCAATTGGGGCAACCGTTAATTCCATTAAATGAGCATTTAAATGATCCATCCAGATGCCTAAATTTTTTGCTGTAGTCATAGTATTTGGTCATTGATTATTATGAATAAAATATTGTTCTACATATTTTATAATGCAGATTTTATTGATCAATTATTATAATTTTCTTGGTAAATCCTTTTTCTTTTTTATATATGAAAACGTCGGATCATTTCTAATCACGAAAAATTATTCATTGGTTAAGATAACCTTTAAAGTTTTATCGTACAAAGCTTATGAATTGAACGCTAATGGCAAAACATAATTATTCGTGTACAATCATTATCGGCACACTGCTGTTGTTCTTAAGATTTTTAATATGGTTGCTTTTAATCCAGCGATAGAGAGCAGAATGTTCTTTTTGAATAGTAATAATAAGATCAATATTTTTATCTGTTGCAAACTGGTTTATTGCATCATTTACGTCATAAAGACGCATAAAATAAAACTCAGGATTAAATTCTGCAAACATTTTTTCAAAATCTTCTTTCTCTTTTTCAAATTCTTCTGTTATTGATACATAGTGCTCGCTACTTACATTTACTATATGCAGGTTTGCCTTAACAGTATTTAAAAAATTTTTGATAGGTGCTGATGGAGTTGTTGTTCTTACATTTTTAAAATCAGATTCCATCATTATATTTTGCACTTTGTGATATTGCGACGTACCGGGGATTAGAAGAACGGGGCATGTTTTTGTTTCAGACATTTTTAAAGCGTTACTACCAATAAATACCTGTGCAATGGAAGAACGGACGGTATTGCTCATAACCACCAGGTCAGCATGCTTATGCCTTACAAGTTTTTCAAGCCCGTTAATAAAATTGCATTTTTCGGCGCTGATGGTAATATTTAATGTATAATTTTTATCGAATCTTTTTTTTAATTCTGAAAGCTTTTCTTCTGATGATTCGGCCTCCCAGTCATTCTCGTAAGCATGATATAAGATCATCTTTATATTCTCATGATTATCTAATAACCGGGCA
>JAYVEA010000242.1:0-10991 GCA_043749085.1 Chitinophagales bacterium | reverse complement strand
AGTCGAAATCTCACATTTGACCGAAGTTGGGATGTGGCTTTTCAGATTGAAGGAGATTGCATTCAAGACAGGCAAAATAATTTCAGAAATACAAAACCTCTAATTGATTTTATCAATTACCTATCAGGATTTGAAAAAATAAATTGGCTTAAATTTTTTGTTGCAGATTTAGGAAAAACAGAATTCAAGATTACCGCCAACGAGTTTGACGATTTTACTTTTCTCCCAACTGGTTTTAACGGCTATCAAAAAAATATTGTGTTTGACAATCATAGTTATGAAGAACTTCTTATTATAAGTCCATTCATAACCAATGGAGGTTTGGATTTAGCACACCAACATTCAAGAACCAAACCCATTCTTTTCAGCCGAGAGTTTGAACTAAAAAAAATAAACAGAGAAGTGCTAACACACTTCTCTGTTTATCATCTTTCAAATGATTTTGTTGAAGGAGAAGAAAAGTTAGAGGTAGACACGGAAGAAAATAATTCTTCTCAAATGCAAGATTTACATGCGAAGGTTTATTCCTACAAAAGCGGTTGGGATGCTTACTTACTTTTAGGTTCGGCAAATTGCAGTATGAGAGCAATGGAAAACAATGTTGAATTTATGATTCAACTTAAAGGCAAGAATTCAAAAATTGGACCCGCTGCAATTTTCAAAGAGCTGGTAAATGATGAGTTAAAAGTGTTTCAAAAATATTCTGCAACAGAGGAGCTTTCCGAACAGGAAAAGTTGCAATGCGAACAAGAGCAGATATTGCAAAATCTGAAAATTGAATTGGTAAATGCGACCCTTAAAGCAAGAGCATTCAAACAAGAAGATTCAAACTTCAGGATTGAATTTGAATTCAATTTGAAAACCATTCGTAATAATCCAAAAATAGAAACAGCAGCATATCTATTGCGAAGCAATGAGCAAAGACAAATTCTAAAGACAGGAGAAAATAATAATTGGACAGTTCACAATATTTCAGAGTTAGACCTTTCTTGCTTTCTGATTATTGAATTAAGGTTGAAAGGTTCGCAAGCATCCATAAGTTTTGCAATGAAAATTGAAATTGAGAATTTACCTGACACAAGAAGCACGAAAATATTCAGAGACATCATTTCAAACACAGCAAACTTCTTTAAGTATCTCCGCTTTTTGTTGGCAGAGAATTATTGGGATGAGCAACTTTCTTTCGGTGATGAAAATGGAAATGATTCTGATGGTAATTCATTTGGGATTTATTTCAATCAGGAAGAACCGATTTATGAAAATATGTTGAAAGCAATTTCAAGAGAGCCAGAGAAGTTGTCAGAAATAAAAAAGGTGATGGATAAACTTAGCGAAGAAGAAAACAAAGACCAACCAATTATTCCAGAGGATTTCAAAAGCCTTTGGAATGTATTTGAGGAAACATACCAGAAGAAGTAATGAAAGCCAGTTCAAATAATCAGTTAAAAGATTTTCAAGTTGCGACAGTGGATTATGTTTTCCAAAGATTCACTGATGCAGAAATTCCGTGCAATCGCTTTTTGGTTGCTGATGAAGTTGGTTTAGGAAAAACTTTAGTTGCAAGAGGAATCATTCAAAAGTTTTACGACCATTTCAAAAACATTGGCAAAACCGAACTGAATGTAATTTACATATGTTCAAACCAAAGTATTGCAAGCCAAAACATCGGCAGATTAAACATTGAGAAGCAAAAAGGATTTGCACCGACACAAATCAATCGCATAAACGATTTGGCAGTAACACACATTGATGCAAGTCAAAATTCTTATTTGCGAATTGTAGCGTTATCTCCAAACACTTCTTTCAACATTTCTTCAGGTGGCGGTATCGTAAAGGAAAGAGCAATTCTATTTCATACGCTATGCAAACACAACGATTTTTCAGGTTACAGAGAGAAATTGAAAAAGATTTTTCGATTAGATGTCAGCGAACAAAATTGGGAGGGATGGGCAGCAAGAGATTGTTGGATAAAGGCAGCATTGAGAGAAGAAATAGTTTTGAAGTTCAACAACGCTTTCAGTTCTCAAAATCCACTTTATAAGCAATTGTTTTCTTCTTGCGAAGAAAGATTCAACAGTAACGAACATTACTCTTACAGACGATTAATTGGTGGGCTTAGAAAATTACTTGCATCAGTTTGTGTTGAGTATTTGAAACCCGACTTGATAATCATGGACGAGTTTCAGCGATTCAAATACTTAATTGATTTAGACGAGGACAGCGATGTAAAACTTATCACTGAAAGTTTGTTTACAACCGACAAAATCAAAATTCTATTGTTGTCGGCTACGCCTTACAAAATGTTTGCATTACAAAGTGACGAAGAGCAAGGGGAAAGTCATTTTGAAGAATTCAAATTCATAGTTGACTTTCTATTGAATGATGAAGCGAAAAAGAATTTATTTTTAGAAGCATGGAATGAATACTCAAAATCGTTGCTTCATCTTGAGGAACGGAATTGGAATTTCATTAAAGATGAAAAGAAAAAAGTTGAATCAATCTTAAGAAGTGTAATTGCAAGAACGGAACGAATAACCGTTTCAGATGATAAAAACACCTTGCTGCATCCATCGCTATTAAACACACTTTGTATAAAACCTGCTGACATAAAAAATTTTATTTCTGCTGATTCAGTTGCGTCAAAGTTGAAAGATGTAAATAGCCCAGTTGAATATTGCAAATCATCACCGTTTCCCTTTTCATTTATGGAGGGATACCAACTACAAAGAATTACTCAAAAAGAAATCGCAAAAGGAAACAACGAAATAAAAACTGCATTGAGGAAAAGTAAAGATTCATTTCTCCCAATTGATAAAATGGATGATTACAAAGCGATTGAAAACCCAAACGCTAAACTTACTTATCTCTTAAACGATATTCTTTACAACGGAGGAAGTGACTTGCTTTGGATTCCTCCTTCACTCCCCTATTACCAGTTGGACGGAGCATTCAAAGACAAACAGAATTTTTCAAAAACTTTAGTTTTCTCTTCTTGGATAATGGTTCCGAAAATGATTGCCGCATTATCTTCTTACGAATGTGAACGCTTGACAATTGGTGATGCAAAAGCCATTGACAATGCAGAAGACAGAACAGACAGAAAATATTTTCATACAGGTTCAGACAGACAACCAAAAGCACGATTAAGATTCAGAATTGAGAACAACAATTACAGTACGCTTTCAAATTACGCTTTGCTTTACCCTTGCGTTACTCTAAGCAAAGCATGGAAACCTTTAAATAAGTTTCAGACCTTAACTGAATTGATTGAGGAAACAACTTCAAATATTCAATCTCTAATTAGTCAAATTAATTTTCAAGAATTCGTAATTGAATCAAATAAAAAAGATGATGACCGTTGGGCATTGATTTATATGATTCTCTTGGACAGGAAAAGCAATAAAGAAAAAGTAAACCAATTCAAGGATTCAGAGAATGAAGTTGATTGGGATTGGTTTAATAAGGACGAAGAAACTTCAGTTGCCAATCAATATTTTGAAAAAGTTTTTGACGAAATTCTTTTTGCAGAAAATCCAAAAAATATTCCAGCTTGGCAATTAGCTTATGGGAATAAAGCGGAAAATCCGCTTAGGAGAACCCTTCACGATTTGAAACTTGGGCAACCACCTGCTGACATAGCAAGGCAGTTGGCTTACTTAACAATCGCTTCGCCTGCAATATGCGCATACAGATTATTGAGTGCATCCGCAGCTACACAAAAACAATTTGATTTCATTGCCTTTTATGGTGCATTCAGAATTGCAGACAGCTTCAGAAAGTTTTTTAACTGGTCGGAGAATATTGCAGTAATTGACAAATATTCAGACAGCAAGAAATCCTATTGGCAAAATTTGTTGGCTTATTCAGCTGACGGAAACTTTCAATCAATGCTTGACGAGTTTGCAACAGCTATGATAGACCATAACGGACTTTGGGATTATTCGCTTGATGATAAATTGAGCAAACTTATTGAGTTGGTTTCTGACAACATTGGATTAAGAACGGTTTCTGTTACAGGACACACTTACGAGAGTTTTATCAAAGAATCAAAGTCAAGACACTTCCGTTGCCATTTCGGAGTTGCGTTAAATCAATCTTTGGACAACGAGAAAGATGTAATGCGTAGCGACAGCGTAAGAGATGCTTTCAACTCTCCATTCCGACCTTTCATTCTTTCAACAACATCAATCGGGCAAGAAGGGCTTGACTTTCATTTGTATTGCAGAAAAATACTTCATTGGAATTTGCCAGCAAATCCAGTTGACTTTGAGCAGAGAGAGGGAAGAATAAATCGTTTCAAGAATCTTGCAATACGACAAAACCTTGCAGTAAAATACAGAGACAAACTAGACGGTGCAGATTCAGCAACGGTATGGAATCAACTTTATCAATTAGCAATTGAGATTGAGAAAGGAAACAAATCTGACTTAGTTCCTTTTTGGCATGTTGAACCGCAAAACATTTTTATTGAAAGGCAAGTGCCGACAATTCCTTACAGCAAAGAAGTAAAGAAGTTAAAGAACTTGCTCAAAACAATTTCAGTTTACCGCATTGCTTTAGGACAACCTCGCCAAGAGGAATTAGTAAACCATTTAATTGAAAACTTTGACGAGAAAGAAATTGAAAAAGTGCAAGCAGAATTATTAATAAATCTTTCGCCATATAGAAAACTAATGACAGAAATCCCAACCGAAAAAAATAAGTTACTAATGGAAGCTACAACTTCAGGTCTCTAAAGCAGTTGAGCTAAATCATCAGCATTAGGAAGTATTCCCTTCATTCCTTTAGGAACTTCTTTAGACGTTTTAAATGTGGCTGCACCTAATGCTTTACTGATATTTTTAAAAGCAAACTCCACAACCGTATTGCTTTTTTCTTTGCAAAGAATAATACCGATACTTGAATTTTCATGAGGCAGCTTTACTTTCTCATCAAGCACATTTAAATAAAAATTTAATTGACCAGCATATTCAGGTTTAAACTTACCTCGCTTCAATTCAAATGCAACAAGGCATTGCAAATATCTGTTGTAGAAAAGCAAATCAATGTAAAACTCCTGCTCATCAACTTCCATACGATATTGATTCCCTATAAAAGAAAAGCCCTTGCCCAATGCCATTATTGAATTTTTAATATTGGAAACAATTTGGCTTTCAAAAACTCTTTCATCACTTTCCTCATCCAGATGAATAAAATCAAATAAATACTCATCCTGAAAAACCTGTAAGGCACTTGCCTTAAGATTTTCAGGAAGTGCACCATTAAAATTGTTAGACAACTTACCCTGATGAACAAAGAGATTTGCATTAATATGATGTTCTAAAATTAAAACTGTCCAGAACTGCGATGCAGCCTGGCTAATATAAAATAACCTTTCCCCTAAGCCCTTACATTTATTAAGTAACAGTATATGATGGGTAAAACTGATGCCAAAGAAATCAGCATATTCTAATTGGGCAGTTGTTGACTGCCCAATTAATTTTATGGTAGATTTTGCAGTCGCTGGGGGATCAGTTAATAATTGATTAGTTGAACTATTTAATCGGGCAGTTACTGACTGCCCGATCGGAGTATTATGGTATGCTTCAAAAAATTGCCGCATATTTTTTAAATTTCTATGCGAAAATCCTTTTAAACCGGGTAGTTGCTTTTCTAAATCAAATGCGATCTGTTCTAAAACTTTAGCACCCCATTTCTCTGAAGCAATCTTTTCTGAAAGACTTTTACCTGTTATATAGTAAAGTAACAATTGTTCTTTATTAGCTAATCTGGCCGCTATATAACGGCTTATTATTATGTTCTGTTTGAGTTCTTTTATGAACAGTAAATATTTCTTATCCATGTTTAATTTTTTTTAGAACTTCATATTAAATTATTTATTCTATTTTGTTTAAATGCTGTCAGCTTATTGGCAAACTCTTTCTTTACTTCCTTTTCAAAACTATCGAGATAGTTTTCTGTAGTCTTCATACTACTGTGTCCTAATGCTTCCTGAATATATTCAGTACTGGCTCCTGACCGTTTTAATACTGTTGAAAAAGTATGCCTGGCAACATAAGTAGTAATTTTTTTCGCTATGTTCAATTCCTTTCTGATTCTTTCCATCCATTCGTTAATCAATCCAAGAAATAATTGAACAACATCATATTGTCGAAGTGGGGTCATACCATGTTCAAGAATTGGAAAAATGTAATTACCGGGCGATCTGTCTTTATTTCCCCAGCGGTCTATAATAGCCCACATGTCTTCATTAATAAATACAGTAATAGGTTTGGGATCAGACCGCATGGACCGTTCTGTTTTGGCTCTCTCAAATATTAAATATCCATCCTGAATATTTTTCCATTTTAAAAAGGCAATGTCTTTAACATTCATTCCATTTCCAAAGTAGGAGAACAACCAAAAGTCTTTACCCTTTTGTTCTCCTTCAATTCCACTATTACATTTATAATAATATATTTTAGAAATATCACTTAGCTCTAAGGCTTTCTTAATATTCCTAGAAGTGGGAATTCGATATTTACGTCTGCCAAATGGATAACATTTTTCACGTTTAATTAGGCCCGCTTCAATGGCTTCATTAAATATGGTTCTTAATCCACGAACGTAAATACTAATTGTAGTTTTTGATACTTCACTGTTTCGCAACCATTGTTCATATTGATTGAGATAACTAACAGTAATTTCCCGGAAATACACATTGCCTCCAAATTTCATTAGCGATTTGTAAGAGCAATGCATACATACTGCAGCGCCAATTCTGCCCTCTTTTAATTTGCTTTTGATGTAGGAAAAAAATGAATTCGATACTCCCCCAGGTTTAGAATGATCATCTTCGAAAATGTGAAACCGTTTCAGAAATGGAGAATAGTCAAAGTCATCATTTGTTGAGTGCTGAATAACATCTCTTGATTTTCTACGTCTGAATAAAGGATGATCTTTTATATAATCCTTTTCAAAATCTGCAAAAGAAAATGGCTCTAATTCCTGAGCAGCATTTTTAGCAGTTCTTTCAATTTCTTTTAGCTTACCACGTAAAGTTTGCAAATCATCACTAATTCTTGAAGCGGATAGCTTGTTATACTTGTCTTCCGACAGGTCATAAATAGTTTGATAATACTCAGTAACCCGCTCAAATATTACCCGCAACTTTACAGGGTATTCATTTGTTTTCATTTTAATCCTCCGGGTATCAAGGATGGTTGTTATTGTTACAGACATAACTGATAGTTTTCATTTTCACTAAAATCTTCCCTTCAAAAATTTGCAAACAATTTGCAAACAAACGGCAGTTAAACGACCTATAAAGGTAATTAATCAAAGTTAATAAACCTTTTGTAATAATATGAAAATCAATTTGTTAAGTTAAAATAAGATAAAATAAGTTAAGATAAATTAAGTATTAAAACCGTCTTACAAGCAGAGGGTCCGCGGTTCGAACCCGTGTGCTCCCACAAATACCGGTAAAGGGTTTCAAGAGATTGGAACCTTTTTTAATTTTACAATTTGCACCTTTTTTTGCACCACACCATTTTTTAAATTAATTATTGAAACTGCTCTTTCAATTTTTTTACTACTCCAGTGATATTATTGAGGAGTATAAAAATGGCTACCACATCATTTTCGAATACTTAATACTTTTTTTATAACCTCTGATATTTATCCGTATTAAGTTTTGAAGTACTACCAGCCGGGAGTTATGCTGTATTTTCTTTCCCACTTTCTTTTGATATGGTTTCGCTCCTAAACTCAAAACCATTGAAAAGTAAAGTGGAATTTTAAATCCTTAATTCACGGAGTTTTTTAAAATGCAAGGAAGGAGAATATTAATTGCAAAACCGATCTCTAAATTTAGATTGTAATGAATAGCACAAATGATTTGAATTTAGTATTCATACTTTGCAACCTGTACATATTACAATATCTATTCAAAAATGACATACAATTCAAAAATTAATACAATAAAATGAAAAGACATAGATTTATATTGACAACCTTTCTATTTACATTGACTGTTATTGCGATAATAAAAACTAATTATTTTATGAAGACTGATAAAGGATTTAAAGTAAATGTGGGGAAAGCAAGATTTGGTAAACATTATAAAATGAAAGGCGTAACCCTAAACACATTGATATTAGAAATATCCCAAAATGAAATAATAAAAAATCTGATCCAATAATTTATCTGTAGGGATAACAGAAAAAACGGTAATAAAACATTAAATAATTAAGAATTCTAAAACCTCAAATTATTTCATAGCAAATATTTTACAATTTCTTCTACAAATAGTTTTTTATAATTAAGGTTGTGCAACAGTGACTTATGTTATGTGCAGTTTTCTCATCCGTCATTGCTTAGTTTCGACTAATTGCTGTTGAAGTGATGTTGCCATTGACATCAATAGCAATATCATAGTCGTAACATTGGCTCATAGCAACTGTTTTTACGTAATCAATGTTATTTACTTTGAGTGTAAATGTCACTTGTCCCGCTGCATAGCTGCTGTAACCTGAAGACGTGCCCGCTTGAACATCGTTTATGTTTACTGTGTTTCCACCTGACGTTTTAATCTGTACACCGGCTTTTTGTGTTCCGTTGTTTATAATTCTTGCTCTGGGGTCTTCACCATTACATTTCTTTTTACAACTAGTTATTGTCATAGTAAAAAGTGCTGCAATGGCAATCATGAATAAGAATTTTACTGTTTTCATTTTATTAAATTTATTTTGTCCTACCGTAGACTTTTCGGTTCGCCCCGTTTTTAGAGTGATTGCTGGTCTCCACTTTTTTAGTTGTTTGTCGAGAAACTGTCTGCCAGTATGTGTCGCAATATTTTTAGCAGTTCTCTTGTCTGTTCGCTGTGCCGTTGTGCTGTGCGTTAAATTGCACATAACCCTCAAATATACGCAAGTTGTTATTCCAAAAAATATTAATTTATAATTTGAAATGGAACAAAATATATTTTTTAAATACCTAAATACGAAACTAAAAATAGGGATATTCGATTTAAAAAACGTTTATTTATTATCACCTCAATTGCAAAAGCTTTTGCCGGAAGTTTATAAAGGGAAACTGGTTCTGTAATATTTTCTCTTACATTCTCAGCAACAAAACCTAAAAACACAGCAAGAAAGAGCATAAAGAATTCCAGCAAGTATTCACCCTATTTCTTTTTATGGGTTACATGATGTGGATGATGTGTTTCCATATTTTCAGGTCTGGAATGGGTTCTTTAATGAATTTATTTCATTTGGCACTTATTATCTTCTGTTGGCTTCTTCTTTCAGGAATATCTTCTTCTCACTCATAGCAATTCTTTTAGCCATTATCAATAGCACACATTATGATTCTTTTAAAAGAAAAGATAATAAATAATGCTTTAGAAAATTAATTTTTTTGATTTTATAATAATGTCATCCGTCCTTCCTAATCTTAGAGAAAAATGATGACGGATGATAACAGTTAAAATAAATTATACGGCTTATGCTTTATTTTCTTTCCCACTTTCTTTTGAGACTGTTTCGCTCCTTAACTCAAAACCATTGAAAAGTAAAGTGGAATTATTGCTAACTGGGTTTTGGTTTTGTTATGGGGCATACTTCTATTGCTGAGAACTTAAAAACTAAACAAAAGGGAGGTAACAGCCTCCCTTTATTAAAAGTTTTACCGGACAGCAATAGTGGTGTTCCTATTGTACACAGTCCTTAGTAAATAAATCCCTGCCAATTTTCATAGGGTAATGGCATCAGAGCTGACCCGTTACCCCTAAGATTTGCATAAGCACCAGTGCCACTAACAATTTCCCACCTTCCCTGTCCCTGAAGGGGAGTGGCAAATACACATTCTTCACGAATTATGAAAGTTCCCCCAAGTGCTACGAACGTATATAAGCAATGAGCTATTGGCGCATTAGGATTACCGCCAACTTCCATTGTAACGGTCCCTTCAATTTCAAGGGCCCCGTGTGTGTAAAAGGTTCCCGGGAACGGATATGAGCTAAAATCATATACCGAGTTGATGGTGATTGGTGTTTTGGTGATTGATGCTTTCCTGGGAGCCGGCGTTGGGAACACCCAACTCGTTGTGAAAAATGCAATGAGCAAAAGTGCAATTGCTGAAGTGAAAAATTTGTTGTGTCGCATAATTAATCTCCTTTTTTTTGGTGAATTATAATACTTAAGATTGAATAAATAAATAAAAATTAAATGCCAGCAAACATTACATAAGAAACATGAACGACAAAATATTTAAGATGGAGGCGTATTTTTCCTGAAGATCGGATCGAATAATTCAGAAGTAATGAGAATTGATTGGATATAGACTTCTATAAAAATAATTTTAATAATTTAACTTACCTAATTTATTATTTATTTAAAATAACATTCTTTATTTTAATATAATCTTGAAATTATGGAAAAGAGGATTAGGTATTCCTGTTAATGCTTATTATAATAACGGTAATAAATAAATCTTTTTAAAGATAACTTTTTAGAAAAGGAGCGTTAATCCACTTCATTTTAAAGAAAGGATAGAATATTTCATGCTGAATAAAACTGATTGATGTTTTTACAATAATTCTTTTCCATCCTAATACCGTACAGAAAAAATGATTGACCCACAATTTTTCAAGTGTTATACCAAAGCAGGTGATGTATTTTATTTCCTATTTTTTTTTGAGATTCTTTCCCGTATCGGCATAATGTTGTCAATATTCTTTAGCTGGAGTTGTTTATCCGCAAATTTTTGGAGGCGATAAGTGAAGCTTAACATAAAATAACGGTTTAGCCGATTGCTTCTCGTATCAATTATTGAATTAGCAGCTACTGTACGGTTTATACTGAAATTTTGATTAAGAAGATCTAATCCCTGAAAACGAATAATGCCGTTTTTCTTTTTAAATAATTGTTTTTCTAAGGATGCATTCATAATTGCCAGATTTTTACCAATATCACCTGCTAACCCATTATTAATAGTGTAATCAAGATCAT
>JAYVEA010000241.1:0-3386 GCA_043749085.1 Chitinophagales bacterium | reverse complement strand
TATTTACCCCGGTAAGCAGAAATATTAACAGGAATTCCGGCGGTATCTGTTTGTGTAAAATCAGAAATAACAGAACCAATAGGATTTATTTTTGATTCTTCTATAAGTTGATGAACATAATTACCTAATGGGCTAAATTGAATTTGTGCTGGTACCAGTTTATACAACTCTTCAGTTTTCACTCCATTCTGTGTTGCCTGGTATAAACGAATAATTGCCAACGGAGAAACATAAGAGGAAGGATATTTTTTTACAAAATTTTCACTGATACCTGCAATTTTATTAAGTGCAACAGTATCATACAACGCATCAGGCAGAAGAAATTGTTCATACGGTTTTATTGCTGTAGTATAAATTTTAAATTGATCCTGTGAAGGAGAACCCATAATAATAAGTTTATCCAACGCGTCTTTATTACCTGTGATCTTTATATTGCTGTTATCAAGAAATAATTGTACGAGTGGTGGTGCATTATTAAATATCAATCCTTTAAAACCCGGCTGATCCATTTTTCCTTTAATGATAAATTTTCCTTTTGTTATTTTAGCCTGCTGCTCCGGTGCGTTTGTTTGTTCATTTAAAAAAGATACAGGAGTTCCATCAGGAAAGCCTGTAACAGTTCCTGTAATTATATAGCCATCAAATACGGGAGCCGGAGTTTGAACTTTTAGTTTTGCCTTTACCTGCTTTTTAGCCTGTGAAAATCCAAGAGCAGGTAATACAATAAGTAAAATAAAAATTGATCTCATTATAATTTTATTTAGGGCAAATTTAAATTGTTTTCTACAGATGAAAGGTTAATGAAAGCTTATTAACGTAAAATGCCGCCGAGGAATTGTTGCGTAGAGCTTTCAATATCATTAGCATTATGCAAAGATTTAATATAAGCACTTCCGATAATTGCTCCGTTACTGTATTTACATGCTGCCTGAAAAGTTTGTTTATCCTTAATACCAAATCCTACAAGTACAGGGTTTTTTAAATTCATATTTTGAATCTTTAAAAAATAATTTTCCTGCTGATCTATTGCTTTATTATTTCCTGTTGTGGAAGATGAAGAAACTGCGTAAATAAATCCTTTGCAGAGCACATCAATTTTCCTGATTCTTTCTTCAGAAGTTTCGGGAGTGATTAAAAAAATAAAATGAAGATCATTTTCTTCAAAATATTTCCTGTATTCATTTTCAAATTCATAAATTGGTAGATCAGGTAAGATGACCCCATCTACGCCAACGGCCTTTGCCAACTTGCAAAACTTCTCAATTCCAAATTGTAAAACAGGATTTAAATAGCCCATTAATATTAAAGGAAGATGAAATCCCCCATCCCCTGAAGGGGTAATTTTATTTCTGCAATTGCTTAATTGCTCAAAAAGCTTTTGAATGGTCATTCCATTTTGTAAGGCAGCCATGTTGCTTTGCTGAATTACAGGGCCATCAGCTAATGGATCACTGTATGGCATACCGACCTCCACCATATCAGCACCATACTTTTGGAAAGAAGAAAGAACTTTTAAGGTACTATCTAATTTCGGATACCCGGCGGTGCAGTAAACATTAAGAATATCTTTTTTCTTCTCAGAAAATAATTTAGTTATGCGGTTCATAAATATTTCATGTAAGTGGCCAAATCCTTATCACCTCTGCCACTAAGGTTTATAACAACTACATCATCTTTTTTAAATTCAATTTTTCTTAAAGCAAACAATGCATGCGCAGGCTCCAATGCAGGAATGATCCCTTCAAGCAACGCTAATTCTTTTGCAGCCTCAATCGCTTCGTCATCTGTAGCACTTAAAAAAATTCCTCTTCCCGATTTAAATAAATGTGCATGCAACGGACCAATCCCGGGATAATCTAAACCTGCTGAAATACTATGGGGCTCTACCACCTGCCCATCTGCAGTTTGCATAACAAGACTTTTACTTCCATGTAAAATACCCGGCGTTCCAAGCTGAGTGGTTGCAGCTGAAAAGCCCGAATCAATTCCTTGTCCTGCTGCTTCAATAGCCACTAATTTTACCGATGGCTCATCAAGAAAATGATAGAAAGCGCCTGCAGCATTACTGCCTCCACCAACACAGGCAAAAACATAGTCCGGCAATTCATTACCTGTTTTTTCTTTTAATTGTTTGCGCATCTCTTCACTTATTACACTTTGAAAGCGGGCCACCATATCGGGATAAGGATGCGGCCCAACCACACTGCCAATAATATAATGTGTATCTTCAGGATGATTAATCCAATCCCTGATAGCCTCATTGGTGGCATCTTTCAGCGTTTTACTTCCGCTCATGGCAGGTATTACGGTGGCGCCAAGCATTTTCATTCTTGCTACATTTGGCGCCTGGCGCTCCATATCTTTTTCACCCATGTAAACAATGCATTCCAATCCTTTCAAAGCACAAACGGTTGCTGTTGCTACTCCATGCTGACCGGCTCCTGTTTCTGCAATAATTCTTTTCTTTCCTAATTTTTCTGCCAATAAAATTTGTCCAATTGTATTGTTGATCTTATGTGCTCCTGTATGGCAAAGGTCTTCCCGTTTCAAATAGATCTGTGCTCCATATTTTTTACTTAATCTTTCAGCTAAAAATAAAGGAGTTGGCCTGCCTACATAATCTTTTAAAAGATGATCAAATTCTTTTTTAAAATCGGCATCATCCATTATTGATAAATATCTCTCCTGCAGTTCCTTCACATTCGGATATAGCATTTCAGGAATAAATGCTCCTCCAAACTCGCCATAGTAGCCCTGTTCATTTACACTATAATTCATTGTTATTATTTTGAAATATTTCCTTTTAATTGTTCAACAAACATTTTAACCTGTAGCATATCCTTTACTCCGGGCGCACTTTCAAACATGCTATTGATATCTACAGCATAAAGAAACGTGTGTTGAAAAGCCTTTATTTTTTCAACATCATTCAAACTGATACCGCCGCTTAAAAAAAATGGTTTATTAATTTGATTGTTCTTCAAAATCTTCCAATCGAACTTTTCACCAGTTCCTCCGTAAGCTCCTTTCCTGTTGGTATCAAACAAATAATAATCGCAACATTCTTCATAAGGTTTTACCATCCAGTCAATATTTTGTTCATTATGCTTTGTAATTCTGAACGCCTTAATAACACTTACGGCATCACTAATATGTTTACAAAATGCAGGTGTTTCATCGCCGTGTAATTGCACAAGATCCAAACCATATAATTCAACCTGGGTGATAATATCTTCTTCAGAAGCATTTACAAATACACCCACTTTTTCTAAATTAAGCGACAGGTCTTTAACATCAGTAGTTTTAAGTTTTTCCATCATATATCTTGCAGACTGCCGGAAAAAGATCATTCCTGCATAATCAACATCGAGTTCATCCAACTGTTT
>JAYVEA010000240.1:0-28374 GCA_043749085.1 Chitinophagales bacterium | reverse complement strand
GCCGTATAATTAATTGAGGACAAAGTTGCCGGCATTCTATAAGACGCATGCCTGTTGTGATACCCATTGCTTTTGCCTCAAGAGAGACAGCAATGACAGCCGCATTCGGGCTTTCATAAGGACAAACTCCTACAGGTTTTCCACGTAGTAATGGATCGAGCTGTTGTTCACAGCTTGCAAAAAAACTATTCATATCCACATACATAACAATCCCACCTGCATTTTCCCTTATAGAATTTTTAGCATACCGATCATCTTTCATTACTAAATATTTTAGCAAAGATGAACCTATGTTTTGAAATAAAAAAATGAAATGATAACGACTGAAAAAATTACTTTTTCTTCCCCGATTTTTTAAAGTTCAGGTAGTCTAAATAATAAATTATCTTAACTGAAAGGTTATTATTATGAGGCTGTGCAAGTGTTCTGTCAAAATTTTTAAAATAACCCGACTGGGAATCTCCATTAGATAAAAAGTCCTGGTCCTTCCAAACGATATTAATAAAACTACCGGGAGCGAATTGTAATGTATAAACAGCATCAATATTAAATATATTAAAGTTTTGATCCTCCATAGTAATGTTGCTATGTTTTGTAGGAGAAAGCCTTCCATCAGTATTAAGATCATACAATTGCTTTTGTTTTACCTTGCTCCAGTAATGCCTTGCTCTGAATGTTATGCCTGATTTATTATTGAAATTATATTTAGCAGATAATGCATTTTCGATAGTTGTTCTATCCCGCCGGGAAAAAATAATATCTTCTAAAACCGGATTTCCATTTATATCATTCTCAAAGTATTTTGAATAAAAACCTGCATCGTTGGTGAAAGGATAAAAAAGATTCAACTTCTGAGTGAGGGAAAATTTATCATTAAAGCGATAACGATGGTACAAATTCATACCCTGATAACGGCTTTTAAACTGAGTTCTCAAACCACCAAAATACTGGAGTTCCGCATAATATTTTTTAGCAGAATTGGTTTCAAACCATGCACTAAATTGTTCTTGTTCTGTTGTGCGAAATGACCAGCCTGATTGATGAGGTTCATAAAAATCATTTCCTTCGGATATATAACCAATAAAAACTCCTGCCCCCGAAAGATTTTTTAATTGTGCATAAGCATTTACAAAAGTCTTGAAATTTTGGTATTTGGTATTAAGCTTTTGATTGGGGAAATGTTTGAAAAGCGTACTGTAGGCTGCATTAAAATTTATTTGAATTCTTTTATACCAATCTTTGGGCTGTATCCACCTATATCTTGTCCACAAATAATGATCAATATAATTGTTAGTGAACAAAATGCCCATATCATTAATGTTATATTTATCATCCGCAATCTCCTGCGATAATTGATAATTCCATCTACCACCTGTTTTGCCAAAGCTCAGATTTTGAGAATATCCCGTAGATCCTTTTCCCAAAGGATTACTTAAGTGGCTCAAAGCAAATTTTCCGCTAAAATTATAAGTGTTTTTTTTATTATTAAAACTAAAAAGCCCCGCACTTACATTGGCGTCATAATCGCGTCCGCTACGCAAAACATTTGTATTAATAAATGATATTGATGAATGGTTTTTTAATGTTTGATCTAATACAATGATATTATAATTGGTTAACGGGCTGGTTTCAATTTTACGGATCTGTCCGGAAGCATTTTCAACTTCTGCATACATGGGTTTAGTAAGAGCATTAAAAAATCCAATACCCAAACCTTCCTTTGTTCTGCCAGAAATTTTTGTTGCATTTATTAATTTGGATTCCAGCGGATTTTTTATCACCATTTCATTTGCGGCAAGCTGGTTGTACACATCTCCATAATGAAGTGGTGTCCTTCCTATCCTTCTTGAATAAAATAAATTCCCTTTATTAAATAATTCGGTGCCTTCAGTAAAAAATGATCTGTTTTCATTATAACGCACTTCAAAAGGAGATAGATTTAAAACCTGATTATCACTTTGTACCTGACCAAAATCAGGTATCACAGTCATATCCAAAGTAAAGCTTTCACTAATTCCATACTTCACATCCATACCCCCATTAACGGATGTTGTCCATGGTTTTGGATTTAATTTGTAATGATTTACATAAGTAGAAAAATAAGGAGAAAATGACAGGCGAACAGGCGCTTCAATTTTTCCAATACCCGTCCACTCACCTTCCTGATTGATAAAACCGCTTACTTTTGGATCAATCGGATTCCACGTATACTGTTGTCCTGTTTTATTTCTTTTTCTGATAATATTCAACCCCCATGTTTGATTTTCTTTACTTACAAAACGTAATGCTGAATATGGTATGCGCATTTCAAATGACCAGCCATCCGCATGAATTTTTACTTCACTATCCCAAACTGCACTCCACGACTCATCTTCATTGGCAGGAGAATACTTCTCATCATATTGCTCACCATAGGGTGTTACATAAAATCCCACAGCATTGATCTTATCATTATACGTATCTAAAATGACTCCTACATAATCATTTACACCAATTTTATCCCTCCCTATCAATTCTTTTGAAATGCTGTCTTTGGTTCGCTCATGACAATAGCCACCTACATAAACGGAAGTGTTATCATACAGAAGATATATTTCAGTTCGGGTTGCATTTTCTTCCATCTTACCAGGGTTCGGTCTTTGTTCAATAAAGTTAGTTGCCGGAGTTTCATCTTTCCAGGCAGCATCATCTAAATTTCCATCAATTTTAATTGTTGTTGTTGTTCTTTTGGCTTGTAATCGCTTTGGCTGAAATTGTGAATATCCATATTGCTGAAAAACTAAAGCAATAAGCACTAAGTTGGCTGTACGCACGAGCAGTAGTTATCTATAAAGATAAACATAAAAAAATTGTAAAATTTATTAAGATTGCTAATTCTTATCTGATTAAATAATTATCGTCGTGTTCCTGCATACAATTCATATTCTAATAACCGGCAATCAATTTTACTGGTATAAAATTCTACTCTTCTTTTGGGTTTTAAACCGATCTTCTTTGCTAAATCGAGATTGCCTGTAAAAATATATCCCATGTATCCTTTGCATTTCTTCTTCATAAAATCTCCTATAGCTGCATAGGTTCCTTCCAGTTCACTTTCATCTCCCATTCTTTCTCCATATTCAGGATTAAAAAAGATAACTCCATTTGTATCTTCAGGAATATTTGTTTCTTCAAATGAGCATCTTTCAAAAGTGATATATTTTTCTACGCCCGCTGCGCCTGCATTTATTTTTGAAATATTGATTGCGTCTTCACTTATATCTGTGGCAATAATGCTAAGATCAGGAAGTTCAATAACTTTTTCACCTAACGCTTTTCTTTCTTTTTCAAAAAAAGTATCATCAAAACCTTTTACATGCATAAAAGAATAATTTTCTCTAAACAAACCCGGATGCCGCCTGGTTGCTAACATTGCAGCTTCAATAGCAACTGTTGCAGAGCCACACATGGGATTAATAAAAGTCGAAAGCCTGTTCCATCTTGTAGCAAGAAGCGTTGCAGCCGCAAGTGATTCCAACATTGGCGCTTTGCCAGGAATTTTTCTATACCCATGCTTGGCAAGTGTTTCACCGGAGGCATCAATAAATATTTCAGCAGTTTCATTTCGCCAGAACAAATGAATAACTGCACCCTCCAAAGAAGATCCGGAATTGGGTCTGCCTCCTGTTTTATTTCTCATTCTGTCAACAATCGCATCTTTCACTTTTACATTTGCGTACAAAGAATTATTTACACTTGGGTTATCTACATTACTGGTGATAGAAAAATAATTATCGTTGGAAAGAAGATTTTCCCATGGCATTTGAAGTAAAATTTTATAAACATCTTCGGGATGATTCGCAGAAAATTCTTTTAATGAATAAAGCACCTGGCTTGCACAGCGGAGATTTAAATTTAAACGTATGCAATCATTCATTGTGCCTGACAATTCCACGCCGGTTGGAAATGTACGGACGATCGTAAATCCTAATTCCATTATCTCCTGCTGAAGATATGGCGAGAGCCGTTTGCTGCAGGTTACAATTATGCGGCTCGTTTTAATTGAAAGATTAGTTAATTCCATCAACCTGCATTTCTTTATTTATTTTTTGAACAAGTCCCTGCAAAACTTTACCTGGGCCAACTTCTGTAAAATGTATAGCACCATCGGCAATCATTGATTGAATTGTTTGGGTCCATCTTACTGGTCCTGTTAACTGCTGAATTAAATTTCTTTTTATTTCTTCCGGATCTGTAACTGCTTTTGCAACTACATTTTGATACACAGGACAAATGGATAGATTAAAATTTGTGCCTTCAATTGCGATGGATAATTCCAGTTTAGCCGGCTCCATTAATGAAGAATGAAAGGCGCCTCCAACCGGTAATACCAATGCTCTTTTAGCACCTGCTTCCTTCATTAATACACATGCATCTTCAATGCCTTTGTTGCTTCCTGATATCACAATTTGCCCGGGGCAATTATAATTTGCTGCAACCACAACTTCATCTTTTATCGATGCACAAATCTCTTCAACTTTACTATCATCCAAACCCAGTACAGCAGCCATTGTGGAGGGATTAATTTCACAGGCCTTTTGCATAGCTTTTGCTCTTATGGAAACTAATTTCAATGCATCCTCAAACTGCAATGTTTGATTAGCAACCAATGCCGAAAACTCACCGAGGGAATGTCCTGCAACCATATCGGGCACTACATGCAGCCTTGTTTTATAAAGAATTACCGAATGTAAAAAAATGGCAGGTTGTGTAACATTTGTTTGCTTAAGATCTTCGGCACTTCCTGAAAACATTATGTCGGATATCCGGAAACCTAAAATATCATTTCCGTTTTCAAATAGTTCTTTGGCTGCTTCACTGGAATCATATAAATTTTTCCCCATACCGGTAAATTGCGAACCCTGTCCCGGAAAAATATAAGCGTGTTTGCCCATTGTTTATTGGTTTAATAGTTTATTGGTAATCCTTATAGTTTGTTTTGTTTATTCAAATTTTCTTTTAATACTTTAATATACCCATTTAATTTTTTGTGGATTACTTCTAACTGGTTAAGCAATAAAATAGATTCTTCTTTTGAAATAAGATTTCGTCTTGAACATTTATTTATCCAATTTTTTGTTTCTAACACTGAACCCCGGCTATAAAAACAAAAATTGATATTTTCTTTTATAAAAAAACGCCCATAACCTTCTGCAATATTTGATGAGATGGAATCAGCCGAATTTGTTATTTGTTTACCAATACCAAATTGCGCAAACTTATCCCAACCAAGAACAAGAAACCAGATTTTATCACTAAAAGCCTGGGAAAGATTATAAACATCTAATTCTTCAAGGGTATGCATAAAATATAGCTCGCTACAAATAAACAAATAAACTGATAAACTGAATTAATGAAGCTTCGAGCTGATAAGTTTTAAAAACTCACTGCGGGTTTCATTTTTTTCAAACTCGCCCGAGAAAGCAGATGTTGTAGTTACCGAATTTTGTTTTTGCACCCCTCTCATCATCATACATAAATGTGAAGCTTCAATTACAACGGCAGCGCCTAATGGATTTAAAGTTTCCTGGATGGCATTTAAAATTTGTGTGGTAAGTCTTTCCTGCACCTGCAAACGCCTTGAATAAACATCCACTACCCTGGCAATTTTACTTAATCCTGTTATCCAGCCATTGGGTACATAAGCAATGTGAGCTTTGCCGAAAAACGGCAGCATGTGATGTTCGCACATGCTGTATAATTCAATATCTTTTACTACGATCATCTGGCTCATCTCTTCATGAAACTTTGCAGAATTTAAAATTTCTTTTGCATCTAATTTATTGCCGTGAGTAACAAACTGCATAGCCTTTGCAATACGATGCGGCGTTCTTAATAAGCCCTCCCTGTCAGGGTTTTCTCCCAATAATCCAAGGATCTCCCTGTAATTTTTTTCCATTGCTGCTATCTCATCCTCATTGAACTCTTCAACTTTTTTATAACTCATAATTTATCTTTTTAATTAACCGGGTATTCAACAAAGTTTCTTTCGGTTTCATAAAGGCGAATTTGCAATTCTAATTTCTTATCTATTTTTTCTCTTAAAATATTGTATATAACTATTGCAATATTTTCTGCCGATGGATTTAAGTTTTTAAATTCTGCAGTATCGAGATTAAGATTTTTATGATCGAATTTGTCCAAAACATTTTTTTTAATAAGATCGCTGAGCATTTTTAGATCTATAAGATAACCTGTTTGCTGGTCAACTTCACCAATTATCTTAACAATGAGATCATAGTTATGACCATGGTAATTTGGATTATTGCATTTACCAAATACTCTAAAATTTTTCTCTTCACTCCACGCAGGGTTATGTAACCTATGCGCTGCATTAAAATGTTCTTTTCTATAAACTGCAACTTTATTACCCATTTTTAAAGATAGTTAATCACCAAAATACTCCACATAAATTCTTGGTGTTTCATACAATTTTATACAATGTAAAAGTACATTCTGTGGTAAACGCGGCTGCAACTCATGCCAGATTCCTTTAGCAAGATTTTCTGTAGTACACATTTTATCTTTTAAAAAATCTACTTCCACATTTAAATTTTTATGATCCAGTTTATCAAGTACAGATTCTTTTATAAAAATGCTTAACTTTTTTGCATCATACAAAAAACCTGTATCAGTATTTACCTCTCCTTTTATGGTAACAAACAATTCATAATTATGGCCATGCCAGTTCTCGTTTGCACATTTACCAAATACTTCTTCATTTTTCTCCCTGTCCCATACAGGGTTATAAAGTTTATGAGCGGCATTAAAATGTTCCACTCTTGTTAAGTATATCATCCGGGAAATAAAAATTTTCTCAAAGGTAACAGAGAAACCTATAGTTGTGCTTTCTAAATCCGAAATTTGTATTATGAAGATATTGGTGGTTGCTGCAACACAACAGGAAATTGCTCCTTTTATAAAAGAGAATAATAATATTGAGACCTTGATTTGTGGAGTAGGGATTCCTTCAACAGTTTATCATCTTACAAAAAAATTATTACAGGAACAATACGATGTAATAATACAGGCGGGAATTGGAGGTTCGTTTTCAAAGAAAATAAAAAATGGAGAAGTTGTTGCAGTTGAGCAGGACATTTTTGCAGATATTGGTGCAGAAGAAAACAAAAAATTTAAAACAGTTTTTGAATTGGGCTTTGGCAATGAAAATGAATTTCCTTTTACAAATGGATACCTGATCAATACTTCAGAAATACTACATCTATCAAATTTAAAAAAAGTAAATGCAGTTACAATAAACAAAATAAATGACAGAAAAAAGCGATCTACGCTATTGAAGAAAATGTTTAATGCTGAAATTGAAAGTATGGAAGGCGCTGCATTTCATTTTGTTTGCCTGCAACAAAGTGTTCAATTTTTACAATTAAGAAGCATCTCAAATAAAGTAGGAGAAAGAGATAAAACGAAATGGAGCATAAAAGATGCTGTTGAAAACCTTAATATAGAATTACTAAAATTAATAAGCAATTTAAATAGATGAAACTAACCCTGGGATTTTCTCCTTGCCCGAATGATACTTTTATTTTCGATGCATTGGTAAATAATAAAATTGATACCGGTGAATTTCAATTTGAAGTAATATTGGAAGACGTGGAAACACTCAATCAAATGGCATTAAAAAATACTTTGGATATTTCCAAGATCAGCTATGGCGTATTGCCTTTACTGTTAAATAACTATATAGTTTTAAACAGTGGCAGCGCCTTAGGAACAGGCGTAGGGCCGCTATTAATATCTAAAGAAGAAATTGCTAAAAATGAAATAGAAAATTGTACAATAGCAATTCCCGGCCAACATACAACAGCACATATGCTTTTTAATCTTGCATACCCAAAAGCAAAGAATAAAATATTTCTTCGCTATAATGAGATAGAGGATTTTGTTCTGTCATCAAAATATAATGTTGCAGGAGTTATTATTCACGAAAACCGCTTTACTTACCATCAAAAGGGATTGATAAAAATTATAGACCTGGGAGAATTCTGGGAACAAAAAACACAATCACCAATACCATTGGGAGGGATTGTTGCAAAAAGAAATATTGAAACTTCATTATTAAAAAAAGTAGATTTCCTAATTAAACAAAGCATTGAATACGCGTTTAGAAATTATCCAACCATAACAAAGTATGTTCGTGAGCATTCACAGGAAATGGATGAAAACGTAATGAGAAAACACATAGATCTTTATGCAAATAACTATTCAATCGATCTTGGAAAAAAAGGGAAGAATGCAATATTACAGTTGTTAAAGATTTACCAAAATACAGGAGCTATCGAAATAATGAAAAACCAACGGCTATTTTTATCTGATGAAATCTAACTGCCAAAAAATATTCTCCATTTTATTTTTCTATTTATTGTTCCTCCAAAATGCATCGGCACAGGGTGATAAAACAGAAACGCTAAAAGTTTTTTTTGAATGCCATTTCAATTGCTATTTTGATTACATACGTACAGAAATAAAATGGGTTGACTTTGTAAGAGACCGCACGGATGCTGATATTCATATCCTTATTAGCTCACAACATATAAATGGTGGTGGAGAAAAGGTTTTTATGAATTTCATCGGTCAAAATAATTTTAAAAATGTTACTGATACCATATCTTATTTTAATGATGCAAACAATACAGATGATGATGAAAGAAAGTTATTGGTTCAATATTTAAAAATTGGTTTGACAAGATATATTGCCAAAACAAGCCTTGCCAAAAATCTTGATATAATTTATAAAATGCCTGATAGCGCAACATTGGCGAAAACAGAACAAAATAAAAAAGATCCATGGAATTTTTGGGTATTTAATGTAGGGGTCAGGGGATTTTTTAATGGTTCCCAGGTATCCAAATCATCTTCGCTTGGTGGAAATTTTTCTGCTAACCGCACTACTGAAAAAAGAAAAACGAGTTTTTTAATTTTTTATAATAATCGTAACAGTAAATCCACCTATGGTACAGAGGTTATTAAAATACACTCAAAAAGTTTAGATGCAAATTATGGAGATGTTTTTAGTATAAACAATCACTGGTCGTGGGGATGGAATGTATTTTACAGCAACAGTTTAGTTAATAACTTTAAAAACAGGTATGGGTTTACTCCTAAAATTGAATACAATATTTATCCCTATTCAACTTCCAATACCAAGTTAATTACATTTGGCTATTCTGCCGGGCCGGAGTATAATCAATATTATGATACTACAATTTTCTTTAAAACGAAGGAGTTGCTTTTTAAACAAACTATTACTGCAACTTCAACTTTTACACAGCCCTGGGGAAATATAAATGCCGGAGTATATTACTCAAGCTATTTTGATGATTTTTCAAAAAATAATCTTTCATTAAACGCTCAGGTAGAGATTAAATTATTTAAGGGTTTATCTTTAAATTTATTTGGATTTTATTCCATAGTTCATGATCAAATATCATTACTAAAAGTCAGCCCTAACAGGGATGATGTACTTACCCAACGCAGGTTAATTGCTTCATCTTATAATTATTACACTTCAATAGGACTGCGATATAGGTTTGGTTCAAAATATAATAATGTGGTTAATCCACGATTCAGCAGTTCCGGATTTTCATTTTTCTTTTAAGTTTGTCCATTTCCAATGAAGGTATAAATACGCTGTATCACTTTATTTTTGTACTCTAAATTTCTAAATTGCTTAACCCATCTGATTCCCTTAATTGAATTTGTTACAAATATTTCCTCAGCATTCTCTAATGCTTCAATTGATATTGGTTTTTCTATAACCTTAAAATCAGAATGTAAATATTTTTCAATAATAAATCTTCTCATAACACCGGCAATGCAGCCTTCACTTAATGGAGGTGTATAAATAATACCTTCTTTTATTATAAAGATATTTGCATTGGAAGTATCGCATATCCTATTATAATTGTTTAAAAGGATACAATCATCTACATTAATCTTTTTAGCATGCAATGCAGCCATAGCATAAGGCAAAAAATTATTATGCTTTATGTTTGCAAGCAGGTCACAGCACTTTTTTGCATCAGGATACACACCAAGGATAAGACCGTGTGAATTTAATTCTTCAGTTTGTTCAATATTCCATGTTTGTATTATATAGTTGGGCAAATGATTTTCTAAATCATACAGACCGCCATTACCACGAAACATCATCAGCCGCACCCGTGTTAAAGAATCATGTTTATTTTTTACACATAACTCTGTTATTTTTTTTTCTAAGTAATCGGTTGTAAAATATTTTGGAATTTGAAATTGTAAAGTTTTCATTCCGGAAAACAAGCGTTCAAAATGGTAATCCCTTAATTGTATTATTCCTTTCTGAAGTTTTAAAGTTTCAAATAAACCATCACCATACTTTAAAGAACGATTATCAGGAGTAATAACCGGAGTGTGGTTTTTATATAATTTATCGTTGTAAGTAAAAAAAAAGCTCATTCAAATTATTGAATGAGCAAAAATAGAGGTATGAATTCTTATTAAAATATTTATCTACAGATCTTCATCAAGCAATTTATGCTTAACAGCATACATAATTAATCCAGCTGTACTTTTTGCACCTGTCTTGGTTTTAAGCTTATCTCTCATAGCTTCTACAGTTCTTGGGCTTAATTCAACGGCCTGTGCAATTTCACGGGTACTTTTTTCTTCGCACATTAATTTAAGAACTGTAATTTCTTTATCAGTCAGATGCGCATCGGCTGTCATCCTATGTGGCATAGTCACATTTTTTTGCCGGAGATTATTTAATAAGGCCTGGTTTGTTAAAGAATTAAAATAATATTCCTCCTCATGGCATGTTTTAATTGCCTGGTAAATTATTTCTGAATCAGAAGTTTTGGTAAGATAACTGTTAGCGCCAAGTTCCATTAACTTAGTAATCATACTATGATCATCCATCATAGTAAGCATAATCACCTTTATGTGAGGATAGAGCTTTTTTATTTCAGGCAGGGCGGTTATACCATCCATTATCGGCATTTGAATATCCAATAAAATAACATCAGGCTGTACTGCTTTTAATAACATGAGTAAGTGCGATCCATTATCCGCTTCTGCTATTATTTTAATATCTTTTTTAGAAGATAATGCTGTTTTTACACCAGCCCTGTAAAGCACATGATCATCTGCGATTATTACATTTATGGGAGAAGAATTTTCTGATTTTAAAGACATATTAAATGGGTTTTTCTTTTATATAAGAATTGGATCACGTAAAAATCTACATTTTTTACCAGATGCAGAATAGGGGAATTACTGAATATAAGGTATAGTAATTATACGTGCTGTTTATGCATAAATTTACAAAAATACTTTTCTACACTTCCACAAATTAATCTCTCTGTAGAAACGCTTACACAGATTTTAAAATATTCTTTATTTATCGTATATTCGTTTCCCGTTATAAATTAAAATGTTTATAATAAAGCAAATTGGTTAATAATTTGTAGGAAACAAGTAAAATCTTACATATGTCTAACATTTCAAATACGCGTCAACCAGCTATTAAGACTACAGATTGTAAATCTTCAAAATCAGGAGCTTCTTACAGGGGATTCAGCTCTATAGATCAGGAATTGGAAAGAGAAATAGCAATGCAATGGTTCACCTCTTCCAGTAAAAGCAGCTTTTCACAAAGGAATTTTTTATTAAAAAAAGAAAGGTCTGTAGTTTAATCGATTAGTTTATTACGCATCCCATACATAATTAAACCAGCTATTGTTTTAGCTCCAACCTTAGATTTCATATTTTGCCGGATAGTTTCAATAGTTCGCGGACTTAAAAAGATTATCTTGGATATCTCTTCTGTTGTTTTATCCTGTGCAAGCAGTTGTAGTATTTTTATTTCTTTCTCATTAAAATTTATGGGTATTGTACTTCCATAATGCTGACGAACATTTTTCTTTTGTATCAGTTTGCCCATCACAGCATTATTTACCAGGGAATTAAAATAAAAATCGTCGTTCATGCAGGTAAGAATAGCCTCATAAATTTCTTCGGGATCTGTTGTTTTAGTGAGGTAAGCGTTTGCACCCATTTCCATCATTTTGCTGATCATTTGCTGGTCATCATACATAGTTAACACAATTATCTTAATATCCTCATATTCTTTCCTAAGCATTTCAATGGCATTTATACCGTCAATCTCAGGCATCCGGATATCCATTAATAACACATCTGGTTTTTTTATAGCAACTTTGTGCATAAGATCCTTGCCATCTTCTGCTTCCCAAAGCATTTTTAAATTTTCTTTTCCGGCCAGCGCCATCTTTATTCCGTCTCTAAAAATTTTATGATCGTCTGCAATAGCAATTTTAATTAAGTTGGTACTTGACATTAATGAATTCTTTAGGGTTTAGTACTTGGTATAGATAACGCAATTTAAGCTTTGGTATTACTTATCGCTAATATTAATATTTTATACCGGGAAATTGTAAAAATACAGCGTAAATATACGTCTTTTTATTACCGTTATTATACGACTGACATTTGCATAATTACTTTAAAGACTGTAATAACTACATAGGTAAAATAGAGCGATTCTGCTATTTGATAACTTTACCTTCACACCTATCTTTGTATTGTTGATTTGACATTGGTGTACATTATTTATCCAATATCTTAATCCAATTCAATCCAGTTGTTAATTGCTTTGTGATCAGTGTCAATCAACATTTTTAATAAACCCGCTTAAAATCCAAAAACCGACTCGCTGTTTACAGCATATTTTTTACATCTTCACATAAGGGTAAAATCCCTATGGTAATTATCCGTATTACTCCATAGTAATTTTACTATTTAATTACAGTACATTTACTTTATTTTTTGTAGTATTATTAATTTAATTGCGGGCTATACCCCTTATCTGTACTATATTTTGGAGGAAATAGTTATTTCTGTCTGTGTTTATACCTGTTGTAAAGCTTTTTATTAAGTTGGAAGTTAGTAGTCACGTTTTTACCGAAACCTTAATAATACTTACAAAAAACTTACAATTATGACACAACATGAACTCTTAGAAACCAAAACCCTTGCTGAAGTTGGTGAAGATATCGGCTTAGCTGAAGGTATTCAATTAGTAAAGGCTTTTGCTGAGGCTAATCCTGAAGCAACTAAAGGATACTACATTGGAAGAAACATTATTGATCAGATTTTATCACAACCTGGTTGTGTAGGAATTAATTTCCGTAAATGTTTGACTGATTTAAATGAAGAGCATTTAGTTTACACAGGTGTTGATGCTGACGGTAAAGACATCCTTGAATATTCTGTTGTTACCAATACAGGTGATATTGCAAAACAAGATGGAATTGTTGCAGACAGAATTTGGATTAATACTGACGAAATTGAACTAATTGATTAATAGTTTTTAATTTCAGCTTTATCTTTTTATATTTGGCTCAAATTGCCAAGACATAACAAAGATTTTACAAAATATTGCAAGTTTTTCTTCTCTATTACCCTTAATTTTTTTGTTTCTATTCCAAAAAAATAATAGAAGCAAAGAATTAAGGGTAATTTCATTTTATCTAACCTATGCTGCTCTTAATGATATTGTAGGCTTCTATTTTTTTCAAGTCTCTCATCATCCTATTTTCTTTATCTATGATATCTTTGCCGTTGTTGAATTTTGTCTTTTCTCATGGTATTTTTACCTTATAATTTATAGCGCAAAAATTAAAAGACTTATTTTTCCTATAGTAATTATCTTTTGCTTATTTAGTTTGTCGCTTTATATATTTCTGCCAGAAGATACTTCGTTTAGTTCCATATTAGTTGGAGTTGAAAGTGTACTAATTATTGCAATGTGTATTTATTACTTTTTTGACCAACTTAAACAACCAGAATTATTATTGATTTATACTTCAATTAATTTTTGGATTGTTATCTCTTTTTTGATTTATTTATCAGGCACATTCTTCCTTTATATTTATGCGGATAGCATGATAAATGATAAAGCCTTTATCAAACAATATATAATTATCAACTCTTCATTTAATATTTTAAAAAGTATTTTATTCTCCATTGCGATGCTTATGAGACCTATTAAAAACAGCAAGCAAACTATATTCCCTGAAGACAGACTTAATGCGGATTGGAATAGCAATCAATCCTTACAAAATTTAAATTAATGCCGTAACTAATTATGTATTTCCTTCAAGTAAATAATGAGTCTACAGGAATATCTACAGTATTATTTTTAGGTACGTTGGGGATGTTTGTAATGGCTATAGGCATTGTTGTATTTGTTATTTTTCATCAGCGCAAAGTAATCCGCTACCAGCTGCAAATGAAACAGCTGGAAGATGACAAACAACAAATTCTTCTACAGGCATCTATTCGTTTTCAGGAAGAAGAAAGACAGCGTATTGCAGCAGACCTTCATGATGATGCCGGCCCACTTTTAGCCACTGCACGTTTATATTTAAACGAAAATCTTATACATCAGGAACCTGCCATTCAGCTTCAATCAATTTATAATGCCAAACAAATTATTGATGATGCTATTCAGTTAATAAGAAATATTTCACATAGCCTAATGCCTCCTACACTTAAAAATTTTGGACTAGAGTCTGCCATGACTGATCTTTTTCAAAAAATAAATGGTTCAGGTAATTTAAATGCAACAGCACGTTTTCATGATTATAGACAAAGATTGAAATTGGAGCAGGAACTTTTAGTTTTCCGCATCATCCAGGAACTGGTAACAAATATTATCAAACACAGTAACTCCGGTTTTATTCATTTAACACAAAATACCAACGGCAATAATATTTATTTCCGTATTCACCATGACGGGCAAGGTATTATTCAGTCAGAATTTGAAAAATTAAATCATAATTCAGGTGGTTTAGGTTTAAAAAATATTCAGAGCCGTGTAAAGGTTTTAAAGGGAAGAATTTTATTTGAAATAGATACTTCCCATACATATTATAAAGTTACTTTAGAAGTACCTAAAGAGTCGTTGATATAATATTTATGCTAAGCTTATACTTAGCAAATATTTATCTTTAACTTGTTGTTCAGTTATGGATATAATCAAAGTTGCTATCGCAGATGATCATCAGATTTTTAGAAAGGGGGTAATCCTTTCACTTCGACAATATAATAATATAAAATTTATATTTGAAGCAGAAAATGGAGAAGACCTTATTCAAAAAGTAACAGATAATGCTGAGACCCCTGATGTGATCCTTATGGATTTGAAAATGCCTGTAAAAGATGGTATCGAAACTACTAAGTATCTTAATAAACATTTCCCCATTATAAGGATCATTATTTTAACTATGTACGAGGATGAAAGATTCGTGGGCCATTTAATGGATAGCGGTGCCAACGGTTATCTTTTGAAAAGTACTGAGCCATCTGAAATTAAAAAAGCGATCACAGATGTAATGCGTACAGGTTTTTATTTAAACAATTTTGTAAACAAAGTTTTGATAAAGAAAAATTATGCAAAGCAAAAATTTAATCCAAATCTCAACAGCGAAGTTGTTATAAGTGAAAGAGAAAAGGAAGTGCTGACATTGGTTTGTATGGAATATACCGCCCAGGAAATTGCTCAGAAAATGGAGATAAGTGCAAGAACCGTTGAGGCAATAAAAGACAGGCTGATGGAGCGTTTCGGCGTAAAGAACTCAGTAGGATTAGTATTTTATGCAATGAAAAATTCTTTGATAGATTAATCATTAAAAATCATTTCAGGAATATCTCCTTCAACAATTAACTTTCCTTCAGTTTTATTTTTAATCTCATCCACACTTACCCCGGGTGCTCTTTCCAGTAATCTAAATCCACTCCCTGTTACATCCAATACTGCTAATTCTGTAACTATTTTTTTTACGCACTTCACCCCGGTTAATGGTAATGTGCACTTTGATAAAAGCTTTGATTCTCCCTTAGGATTCGTGTGCATCATAGCTACAATAATATTTTTAGCGCTTGCTACCAGATCCATCGCCCCGCCCATGCCCTTTACCATCTTACCCGGTATTTTCCAATTTGCAATATCACCGGTATCGCTTACTTCCATTGCACCCAATACTGTCAGATCAACTTTACCCGCTCTTATCATTCCAAAACTCATAGCGCTATCAAAAAATGCCGAACCGGGTAATGTAGTAATTGTTTGCTTGCCGGCATTTATTAAATCAGGATCTTCTTCACCTTCTATTGGAAATGGTCCCATACCGAGCAAACCGTTTTCTGATTGAAGAATAACATTTATTCCTTCCGGAATATAATTAGCAACCAGGGTTGGAATACCTATTCCCAGGTTTACATAATATCCGTCCTTAAGTTCCTTTGCAATTCGCTTTGCGATCTGGGTTTTATCTAACATACCCCTGTCCCCAAAAGGGGAACTTAGTTTTAAAGGTTTATAAATTTATTTTTCAAATATATCTTAACATAGAATTTCAAAAAGAAAAATATCAAATAAAATGTAAGTACTTCCTAAACTCCCCTTTAGGGGGTTTGGGGGATTCTTACAGTTTTTTGTTCAATCCTTTTTTGATAATTCTCACCCTTAAATATTCTATGAACATAAATTCCTGGTGTATGAATATTATTTGGATCTAATTCTCCGGCCTCTACTAATTCCTCCACTTCGGCAATGGTAATCTTTCCCGCCATCGCCATCATAGGGTTAAAATTTCTTGCTGTTTCTTTATAAATAAGATTTCCCTGTGTATCACCCTTCCATGCTTTTACTATTGCATAATCTGCGCTAAATGCATATTCCATTAAATATTGTTTTCCATTAAACTCACGCATTTCTTTTCCATTGGCAACTTCTGTACCTACTCCGGCAGGTGTAAATATGGCAGGCATTCCATAACCAGCAGCCAAACACCGGGTAGCTAAAGTACCCTGAGGAATTAATTCTACTTCAAGTTCTCCACTTAATAACTGCCTTTCAAACTCTGCATTTCCCCCAACATAAGAAGAGATCATTTTTTTTACCTGTTTTTGGTGAAGCATTAATCCAATTCCAAAATCATCTACACCTGCATTATTAGAAATACAGGTTAATTGCTTTACATTCTTTTTCACCAATGCTGCGATGCAATTTTCCGGGATACCACACAGGCCAAAGCCCCCCAACATTAAAACATTATTATCCTGTATGTCAGCAATAGCATCAGCAGCATTTTTAAAGACTTTATTCATTGTTTAATACTTTGCTTAGCGCTATCATTTTGAAATGGCTTACTTCTATGCGTCATCTCTAAATTATTAATTCTCGTTTGCTGTGCATTCAGGCTGTCGAACATAGTTCTCATTATATCCGGGTGATGTGTGTAATAAGAATAGCTTTTTTCAAATTGCTCCCTGGTGATATTATGAATTAAAAAAACTTTTCCGGTAAGTTTGACATTTTCATCAGCTAATGATTTAGAGGAATCTCTGCTAACTATCTCGTGAGAAAGAGCATCTGCTCTAAAAACATCCCATAATATTTCCTGCATTTCTTTTGACTTAATAATTCCGGATGGTATTGACTCTTTGCAGGAATAAATAAATAAGATCGAAAATATTAAAATGCATCTTATCATTTTAACCCTTCTTTATATTTCGAAGCGTTTGAAATATCCAGCTTCTGCAGATATTCCAAAGCTTTAGATTTTTCCGGCGGTGAAGATTTAGAAAATATTTTTATCAGCTCCTGTGATTTCCCCTGGAAAAAAAACTGGAGGATCATAGTATTTGGATTATCATTATTAAAATTATTCAACAGATTTAAAACATTTAAAATCTGAGTTCTTGCAATCAATTCATCTTCATATAATTTATCCATTCCTGCTCTGTAAAAACTATAATAGGCATCGTGAATAAGGGTATAGCGGCTGTTGCGTAAATTTTCAGTGAGCCAGTAACGATTACGGGTACCATCAAAGGCTTTCCACCCGGAAATACTTCTGCCTTCGGGTGCATTATTTACAATATTTTGGGCTTTTTGAAAATAAACATCTCCCGCACGCGGCGAAAATGAATCATAATCCAATCCAAGAATTATATTTATATAATAAGCAATAACCGCTGTAAGATTAGCCATCAATGGGTCTGTTCCTGCAACACGATTTTCATTAAATTCCAATTGTTGAAATTCAGCATATTTAAAAATTATTTCATTATCCTGGAAATTAATTATAGGCGATAAATAAGACGAATTAAATACGGGTCTTGCTGATTGAATTGTTAACGATGCTTTATAGATATTTGCTTCGCCTGTAGACTCAAGATTTAGGAGAAAACTACAATCTATTTTTTCTTCGGAAGTAAAATTATCTGTTGTCCACTTCCTGTTATTGATAAAGTTATTTAATGATGTTTGCAGGGTTTGGAAAGTTTTTTTATCTACATTTCCCCGTACCCTGTTGGATAATACATTTATTCTTGCACGCAACTCCTGCGCATTTACAACATTTATAGATGAAAAGATAATTACGATAAAAAATAATTTACGCATTTTTATATTGGATAATTGTGTTTACAATGTCTTTAGCAACCAATGATTTGGATTTAATATCAAATAAAAATTCATGTCCATGTTTATCAAAAATAGCAATTTTGTTAGTGTCCTTTCCAAAACCAGCACCTTCATCATTTAATGAGTTTAAAATAATCAGATCAATATTTTTATTTTCTAATTTATATAACGCATTTTCTTTTTCATTATTGGTTTCTAATGCAAAGCCAACCAGGATTTGATCTTTACTTTTCTGTTTACCCAATTCTTTTAAAATATCATTTGTTTTTTTTAAACCAAGCGTAAAAACATCTTCTGTCTTTTTAATTTTTTTTGATGAAAAATCAACAGGTGTATAATCTGCAACTGCTGCAGCCATTACCATTATATCGTTCTTTAAAAAATTATTAATGCATGTGTCATACATTTCTGTAGCTGATACAACATTAATTACATGAAAATGCTCCCCAACTTTTACATTTGAAGGGCCTAATATTAATGTTACTTCTGCTCCCCGGGCGGCAAACTCTTCTGCAATTGCAACGCCCATTTTACCGGAGGAATGATTACCGATAAATCTTACCGGATCTATTGCCTCATACGTAGGACCGGCAGTTACTAATACTTTTTTACCTGCTAATTCTTTACCGTTCAAAAAAAAATTCTCCAGATATTGCAGAATATATTCCGGTTCGGCCATTCGTCCATAGCCATATAAACCACTGGCTAATTCTCCATTTTCTACAGGTATTATATTATTTCCAAATGATCTTATTTTATCAATATTTAATTTAGTGGAAGCATGATTCCACATATCCTCATCCATGGCAGGAGCAACAATAACCGGGCATTTAGCAGATAAATACACAGCAAGCAATAAATTATCGCAAAAACCATTAGCCATTTTTGCCAGTGTATTACAACTTAAGGGCGCAATTATGATAAGATCTGCCCACCGCCCAAGGTTTACATGATTTGCCCATGAAGTTTCATTAAAAAGATCAATTAAAACTTCATTTTTTGATAAGGTAGAAAAGGTAAGTGGTGATACAAAATCTTTTGCCGAAGGTGTCATTATCACTTTTACTTCTGCACCATCTTTTACAAGTAATCTAACTAATAAAACTGCTTTATAAGCAGCTATACTGCCTGTAACTCCTACTAATATTTTTTTACCGGTGAGCATTAAATAAAAACGACGATTAAAATAATCGTCGCTAAAATTATATTTTCTTATCTAAAGATTAATATAAATGTTACCTGTTTTCATTAACTAAAAAGATCATCTTCATTTTTACGATAATATACTTTGTCATCCATAAACTCTGTAGTTGCTAATAAAGCAGGGTTAGGCATTCTTTCGTAAGCTTTTGAAATTTCAATTTGCTCCTTATTTTCATGAATCTCCTCAAGACTATCAGTATGGCTGGCAAACTCTTCCAGCTTGTTATGTAATTCTTCTTTTAGAGAGATATTAATTTGATTAGCTCTTTTAGCAATAACTGCAATAGATTCATATAAATTGCCTGTTTTGCTTTTAATATCTGTAAGATTTTTTGTTTCTACAACATTGCTTGTATTAGCGCTTTGTTGTCGTCTTAGCTTGCTCATTTTGTAATTCTTTAATGTGATTTAAACTTAAGTTATTATATTCTTGTGCGTCTTTTAATAATTTGCTTTCCGGGTAACGATCTGTAAAATCATTAACCTCTGCCATTACCTTTTCATATCGCTCAATTTGTTTTTCGGTAACGCTTAATTTGGCAAATTGGTAAAAAGATTTAATACTCATCAATTTATATTCATCTCCTTTTGAGGACTCAGGATAGTCATTTAATAAATTAGTAAATGTAATTCCGGCGGCCCTGTAATGCTGTAACCTATAATATAATTCAGCACTCTTATACTCTTTTATTTCAAGTTTAGCACGGCTTTTATCAATAATATCCAATGCATTTTTTAGTCTTGAAGAACCCGGATGTGTATTTATAAAAGTTTGCATCATCCCAATTGCCTTAGCGGTATTTGTTTGTTCCAATTCAATTTTTGGTGATTGTAAATAATAGGCATACGCATACATATATGCTATTTCTTCTTCTTTTGGACTATTTGGAAAAACTTCTAAAAATCCTTTAAAAAGATTTTCTGCATCTTCATAATTTTTTTGAAAATAAGAGCAGTATGCATATTTGTAATATAGATCCTCAAATTTTTGAGTTCCTTTAAATACAGGAAATAATTCTACATATAATTGCTCTGCCTGATTATACTTCTTTTTATAAAAATATTCATCTGCTTTTTTCAATTGGTAATCATAATCCTTACTTTTAAGAATCTTTCCAAAATCACTGGTACATGATACAACCGTAAAGCAGGTAATCAATAATATGCTTAATAATCTCATAAAGAAGCGCAAATTTACGTTTTAAAACAGCAATTTTTATAAAAATATCTTTTATTAAGCTTATAAAATCCTCAAATGGGGAATAAAAATGACGATTTAATAATACATTATGAAAAAACCCTCCAATTGGTGGAGGGTTTTGTAAGAAAAAAGTGAAATATTACTTATTTATACTTTTAATATCAACTGTATTTGCATCACCGCCGCCCACTTCACAACTGGTAGTAATTCTATCTGAACTTATACCTTCTTTCTCCACCAAATATTGTTTAATCGCTTGTGTTCTTTTACTGCACAAAGCCTGAGAGGCTTTGGATGCTGCAGGATAACCTGTAACGCTTATATTACAATTAGCGTTTGCTTTTAATTTGGAAGCAATAGTTGCTAACATCGCCTTTGCATCAGCTGTTAAAGTACTTGTATTTCCCCTGAAAGAAATACTTGGCAGATCACCAATAGCGCATGCTTCTGGTCCCATAACAGTTGGCTGATTTTTGCAGCAATCTGGTAATGGGCAGTTACCAACACCATCAGCATCTACCGGTTGACAATATGTTGGAGTGATCAACTCTTTATCATTACAGTCCGGTACGCCATCACCATCTGTATCCCTGCTTACGCCATGGGTATCAACCGGGCAACCTGCAGGTGTATTAGGCTCTTTATCCAGCTGGTCAAGTACACCATCATTATCAGCATCATCAAAGGTTGGCTTTGGAAGCTTCATATGACGGGGATTATTTAATTCACTATAAACGTAATCCAGTGGATTTAGCCACCATAAAGGCTCAACAGATTTAGAACCAAGATTAAAATTTAAACCTATTGATGCATAATTATAACTATCAAATTCCGGTGTTAAAGCCGCATCACCTACAGGATGCTCCTGCCATATCTGGCCATCCAAAAAATCATCTTTTACTACAGTATACTTTTCTTCAAAAGCTAAATTGATGCGTTTACTTAATTTAAATGCAACACCACCTATAAAGTGACCTGAAGGACGAATAGTATTGTCACCTAAAACACCACGACGGGTGCCCGGCCTCTGGGCTTCAGTCTCATAGGTATCATCCATGCCATCCTTTAAAGTCCTTAGTACATTTTTACGATTGTCATGGGTTTGGGCTGAATTGGGAATGCTATTAAATAATGCAGTGTATGGCTGTCCACTGGCATCAAGTGCGTTAATCATTGTATGGTATGCTGTCATTCCCATACCAACTCCACCATAAATTATTATACCTGATTTTTGTTTGTGAAAACGAATATTGTTTAAAGTTATAATCCCCTGCAAGGTTAAATCCTGAACCTTAGCTCTATAGTTATAAAATATTGTTTGATAGGGTCTGCCCGATATTGAGCTAACAAGTGGACCTGCGTCAGATCTGACAGGAGCTGCATAGGCCAGCCATGCTGGGTTTTTGGCAAAATTTCCAGTGCCAACCCATGATAAACCTTTAGCAATTCCATATACATATTGCGCCCTTAATGAAAAAACATAACCCAATGCCTTACGTATATGAATAGAACCGCCTAAAGTTGGATTTATTGAGGGAACATCCCCACTAATGGAAAAGCTACCTCCTGAAATCCCTATCTCCCATTGATTACGTGGCTTTGCGGGAAAACTATACGTATTATTCCAGAACTCATTTTGCTGGGCCATTTTTTTAGGCGAAATAACACTTGAGTCATATACGTCATAAGTTCCGCTTTGGGCATTGGAACTAAATGCAAATAAAGAAAATATTCCAAATAACAACAAGTGTAATTGTAAGGGTAACTTTTTGCTTTCCATAATTTATTATTTATCTAAGTAATTGATTTATATCTAACAAGAACCGTTTTACTATTTGCAAAAATATTAAACCAAGATTACAATCCAAATTTTTTTAGCATTTATTTAGAGTTTAAAATTAATGTATCTCCTGATTATTTTGTAAACCTATGACTTATTTCCCATCTTAAATGCTGCTTTATTCAATTAAAAACTCTCCAATCCTATATTATTTCAGTAATTATTTGTTCTGTACTATATTGCCTTGCCATTATGCAATTCCCTAAAAATCTTATAGCTGAAGAATTAAGAATCTTTGAAAAAAAGTTTGAAGAAGCAGTTAAAAGCCAAACTCCATTGCTTGACCGCATAATGAAATATATAATTAAAAGAAAGGGCAAACAATTAAGACCGATGTTCGTTTTTTTAAGTGCTAAACTCCATGGCCAGGTTAATGAATCCACATACAGAGCCGCTGCACTGGTAGAATTATTACACACCGCCACGCTGGTGCATGATGATGTTGTTGACGAATCTTTAGAACGCCGGGGATTTTTTTCAGTAAATGCATTATGGAAAAATAAAATTGCCGTTTTGGTTGGCGATTATCTTCTCTCAAAAGGTTTATTGCTTTCAACTGAGGCAGAAGATTTTAAACACCTCCATATTTTATCTGAAGCGGTTAAACAAATGAGTGAGGGTGAATTGCTTCAAATTGAAAAAGCAAGAAAATTAAATCTTAATGAAGATATTTATTTTGAAATAATCAGAAGTAAAACTGCTTCGCTGCTTTCTTCAGCTTGTTGCGTTGGGGCCTGGAGTACCAGTAAAAGTGAAACGATTGCTGAAAAAATGAAACTGTTTGGTGAAAAAGTAGGCATCGCTTTCCAGATAAAGGATGACTTATTTGATTACGGAAATGAAGACATAGGTAAGCCTACCGGTAATGATATAAAAGAAAAAAAGCTAACCCTTCCACTAATTTATACCCTCAATAATGTACATAGATCAAAAAGAAATGAAATTATCTATATAATAAAAAATCAAAATAAAGATCCTAAAAAGATAAAACTGGTTTTAAACACTGTAACAGATACAGGTGGCATAAAGTATGCATCCGGAAAGATGTATGAGTACAGAGATGAGGCGTTAAAAATTTTATATGAATTTCCTGAAAGCGACATCCGTAAAGGATTGGAGAAGTTAGTAAGATATACAACAGACAGAAAATACTAATGCAGAAAAGATGGAAAATATTATCAGCAGAAAAAGCAAGAATCGATGCTTTACAACAGGCACTGAATATCAATGCTGCACTTTGTAAAATATTAGTACAACGTGATATTGATACGTTTGATAAATCAAAAGATTACTTCCGTCCGCAACTTTCGCACCTGCACGATCCTTTCCTGATGAAGAATATGGACAAAGCCGTTGAAAGGATTTTATCAGCCATAGAAAATAATGAAAAGATCCTTGTTTTTGGAGATTATGATGTTGATGGAACAACATCGGTGGCCTGTATGTATAAGTTTCTTCAAAAAATTTATACCCCCCAAAATATTGAGTTTTATATACCACATCGTTATCGTGAAGGATATGGTATAAGCAAGATGGGAATTGATTTTGCAAAAGAGAATAATTTCTCTCTTATCATTTCTCTTGATTGCGGAATTAAATCCATTGATCTTATTTCTTATGCTAAAAACCTGGGATTGGATTTTATAGTTTGCGATCACCATTTGCCTGATGAAGAATTACCGCCTGCAATTGCAATTCTCAACCCAAAACAAAAAGATTGCAACTATCCTTACAAAGAATTGTGCGGATGCGGAGTTGGTTTTAAACTGATAACTGCTCTTTCAAAAAAATTAAACCTACCTGAAGAAGAGTACACCAAATTTTTAGATCTTGTTGCAACAGCAATTGCTGCAGATATTGTTCCGATAACCGGTGAAAATCGTGTACTTGCTTTTTATGGATTGAAAAAAATAAATGAAGATCCGTGCGCAGGAATACAAGCTTTGATGCAGTTGAGTGGTGTTAAAACAAAATTCAGCATTAATAATGTTGTTTTTATAATTGCTCCACGGGTTAATGCCGCCGGCAGAATGGATGATGCAAGAAAAGCTGTTTTAATGTTTGTTGAAGATGATCTTAATAAAGCTTTGGAATATGCTGAAATGCTGCACAGTGATAACATTGACAGGAAAGATGCAGACAGCACAATTACCGAAGAAGCTTTAGCTATTATTGATGGTGATGAAATTCTGATCAATAGAAAATCAACTGTTGTTTTTAAAAGCCATTGGCACAAAGGTGTTGTTGGCATTGTTGCATCAAGGTTAATTGAAAAATATTACCGGCCTACGGTTGTATTAACGCAAAGCGGGGATGTGGTTTCCGGCAGTGCAAGAAGTGTTGTTGGTTTTAATTTATATGAAGCCATTCATGCATGCCGCGAACAACTGATCGGCTATGGCGGCCATTTTGCAGCAGCTGGTTTAACTATGCTGCCGGAGAACGTAGAAGTTTTTAGCAACAAATTTGAGGAAATAGTAGAATCTATCATCGAGCCGCATTTATTGATACCAGAAATAATAATTGATGCTGAAGTAAATTTTAAAAATCTTACCAAAAGCTTTTATAATATAATCACTCAAATGGAACCCTTTGGTCCTGAAAATATGCGGCCTGTTTTCATTACCAGGAATGTTTTTGATACTTCATGGTCAAAAATTGTGAAAGAGCTGCACGTAAGATTCATAGTAAAACAGGAGAATATAATTTTTACCGGAATAGGATTTAATATGGCAGATAAATTTTATTTGCTGCAAATGAATAAGCCACTTGATATAGTTTATACCCTGGATGAAAATGAGTGGAATGGTGAAAAACATCTTCAGCTTAAAGTGATCGATATCAGGTTATCAGAATCGCAAACAGGTTAATTTTTACGATGAAATATTTTTACTACCTGAAATTATTTTGTTTCATCGCCTTCAACTGGAATATCAGGCTCGCATGGTTTTCAGTTTACCATGAAATAAGGGGAGAAAAAAAAAATCACATCAATACCAGTAAAGTAGAAGATGTAAAAAAACTATCAGTTAAAGGAGATAATGTTGAACATGCCGAGCTTTACCAGGGAGCAAATTATTATTTGCTTGAAAAAGTATTCGACCATCTTCAAACAATTGAAGCCGATCAGAACATCCTTGATTTTGGATGTGGCAAAGGCAGGGTGCTTGCCGTGGCTGCTAACTATGGCTTTAGAAAGATTACCGGAGTTGAATTTGCAAAAGAATTATGTGAGCAGGCAAGAAAAAATATTGTGCCTGTTCAACAAATATTTCCTGAGAAGATATTCAATGTTATCCATGCCAACGCTGTTGATTATAAAATTGAATTTGACACTAATGTGTTCTTCTTCTTTAACCCTTTTAATGAAGTTGTAATGCTGGCGGTTGTAAAAAATATTTTAGCTTCTCTTAAAGAAAATCCACGTGAAACTTTTGTTGTTTATTTAAATCCAGTTCACAAAGAAATTTTTATGAGCGCCGGCTTTGAACAGATATTTCACCTGCAAAAATTAAAATATATTGAGGCAAGTATTTTGATGCTAGATATACGTAGTACGATGGAAGATAAATGAGTAATAATACAATTAAAGAACAAATGAGATATTTCGTAACTGGAAGAACAATTCCAGAAAGAGCAGCTATAACAGTAATAAATATGCCAACAAAAGAACTTGAAGGCATTGGAGAACTTACATTTAACTGTGATGCCTCATATTTCTCTGTTATTATTGATAAAACAGAGCTTGATGTTCAGTCTGCTTTTCTATTTGCAAAAGAGTATGCATCCATTATTATCGGCAGCCTTGGGTATGCAAATGGATGCGGTTATTCAGTTGAAGCAATACAAGTTCAAACCGAAAATAACCAATCTTATATTTTTGGTGTTCAAAATCCAGAACTTGCTCATACTGATTCAAATGCTATTTTGAATGAGGTGTTGAATCTCTCATTGAAAGACATTTACTTAAGATTTGCCATAAGAGATTACGTGTCTGCTATTGTTTCTGAAATAGAATGTGCATTTTTATGTTATAGAGCAATTGAAACAATAAAATCTAACTTCGAAAGTCAATTTCCCCATCAAGGATGGAAGAAAATGCATGAACTAATAGGTTCAAATGAAGAAGACATAAAATATAAGATAAAATCATTTGCAGATCCAATTCGTCATGGAGCATATCATGAGTTTAGAACTACTAATTCAATGGATAGAACAAATATTCTTAAACAAACAAAGGAGATAATCAATTTATACAAACAGTATTTATTAACAAGCGCAATTTAGCACTTCTGTTCACGGGCTGCCTGATGGAAGCGGATACCCCGCTGAAGGTTTTGTGCAAAGGGTTTTGTGGCGGAGTAGCAATGAACAGCAGGAACTGAAGTTGAATAGAATTACTAAAGTTCACAGCCCCTAATTAATGAAAAATGTAAAATGAAGAATTAAATACGCTACATTTTACATTTTGCATTCAGCATTTTTACACATCCGCAATAATCCTGCTTTTCTTTTCTCCCTGCATCATCTCAACACTCCTGTTTATAAAATTGGTGAGCTCACTGCCTTTTAATAATCCTTGTGAAAGCAAAGCCAGGTCAGTTAAATTTCTTATCTCCTTTTGCTGCTTTTCATTGTCCTCTTCCCTTAAAATATTTTTATAAATAGAATGATTGCCATTTACGGTAAGCGTAACTTCTTCAGGCATGTTGCCATAAAAACTTCCCATACCGCCGCCGCCATGTTGCGCCATATCCTTCATACGCCGCATAAATTCTGGGCGGGTTGCAATTACCGGCGGCGTTTCGGGATTTAATCCTTTCACCTCAACAGAAACATGCATTTCAGGGATCTCTACTTTAAATAATTCTTTTAATTTTTCTTCTTCCTCTTTTGATAAAACACTTTCTGCATTTTCGTTTTTATCAATAAGGTTTTCTGTAATGTCAGCATCCACTCTTACAAACTGCATATCGTTCCATTTCATCTCCATATTGTTGATGAACGCACCATCCACAATAGTTTCAAGCTTTATTACTTTATATCCTTTTTTAATTGCTGCCTGTATATAACTATCCTGTTGTACCGGATCAGTAGTGTACAACATCACCAGTTTCGCATCTTTATTTTTTTGTAAGGATTCTGTGGCAGTTTTATACTCTTCCAAAGTATAGAACTTCTTTTCCGTTGCATCTTCAAAAATGTTGAATTTATTTGCCTTCTCTAAAAACTTATCATCTGTCATCATTCCATACTTTACAAACAAGCCAAGGCTCTCCCACTTCTCTTCAAAAGATTTCCTGTCATTATTAAATATCTCTTCTAATTTATCGGCAACCTTTTTTGTTATGTGAGCATTTATTTTTTTCACATTCGGATCCCCCTGCAAATAACTTCTGCTTACATTTAAAGGGATATCCGGACTGTCAATAACGCCATGCAGCAGCATTAAAAATTCAGGAACAATATCCTTCACTTCATCAGTTACAAAAACCTGGTTACTGTATAATTGAATTTTATCTTTGTGAATTTCAAAACGTTCTTTTATTTTGGGGAAATATAAAATTCCGGTAAGGTTAAAAG
>JAYVEA010000239.1:0-3390 GCA_043749085.1 Chitinophagales bacterium | reverse complement strand
CAGCGCTAAAAACTGGCCGGGAGTAAGGAAATCTTTGAAGATTAGATACAATAAGGTAAAGCTGATAACCTGCTGTAGAAAGTTTACCAATGTGCCTTGTATAAAACTAAGGGTACGAATGCTTTTAACCTTGCGAAGCTCCAACCCCAAAATTTTATAGGTGTTGTTATTAAGGCGTTTTACTTCCTGTTCGGTAAGTCCAAGGCTTTTTACCAGCTCAATGTTGCGCAGGCTTTCGGTAGTGGTGCCGGCCAGTACCGTTGTTTCTTTTACAATATTCTTTTGTATCACTTTTATTTTACGGCTCAGAATACTGGTAACCACCGCCAAAATAATCATGCCCACAACATAGGTAGGTACAATGCTCCAGTGTTTGCTGGCTGCATAAATGGTAACAAATACAATACTTACGATGATGCCGAAAAATATATTGATAAAGAAACCAATGAACCGCTCAGTATCGGCCCGCACCTTGGTTAAAATGCTCAGGGTTTCGCCGCTGCGCTGGTCTTCAAACTCCTGGTAGGGCAGGCGCATGCTGTGGCGCAATCCATCAGTAAAAATCTTGGCTCCAAATTTCTGAATAATCACATTTACCACATAATCCTGGAACGCTTTTGCTATACGGCTTACCATGGCGGTCCCTATCAGCAGTCCTAAAAAATACATAACACTTGAAAGGTATGTTGACTCATTACGTGGTAAACCTGCAACATCGGTATGTGGATGCATGGCCAGTTTATCCATGATCTGACCTATGATCATAGGACTGAATAAAGAAAAAACCTGGTTTACGGAAGCTAAAAACAGTGCCAGTAAAATAAGCCATCTGTATGGTTGAAGGTATCTGAGTAACAGTTTCATGTTATAAAAATACCGACTGATAAGTGTTTGACTTACAATTGTGCATCATACCAGTATAAATTATTTTTAAAGAACTCAATTGGTGGCTGCATTAAACCCATTGTGGCAACCTTATATTCATTTCACAAGCCAACCACATAAAAGGCCGGGTACATAGATCAAGCTTGTATCTGGTTTTAAAAACGATGGGTGCATTTACCCATTATTCCCTTTTTAAAATCGGACTGTGCAGCAATTAAATATTGTGCTATTCTAACCGTATATCTTCCATAAAAAATGGAATTTCTAATACTACTGAGAGCAGTTGAACGCACACTTACCAATAATTCGGTTGATTGATTTTTAAATTTCTGTTCCAGGTAAAGCAGGTTCCTGTACATGTAATAACACCGGATGGGATTGTGGATGAATTTCTTCTTTTTTGCAAGAAACAATGTTTTAATGGAGCTGGCCTTAACTAATTTACCGAGGGCATGTGTAAGAAAAATATTAGCAAATTGTATAAGTAAAAAACCATATTGTTTACATCGGATGCAATAATCATGATCTACTGAATCTATAAATAATGCCTCATCAAATTCTCCAACTATTTTAAAAACATCAACATTTATTATTGTGCCTGAAGTGATCAGCTCATGAATTTGTTCCGGTTGGCATTGTGCACTAAAAGTTTTTTGCTGCCTTCCATATTGGGTTCCAAACATGGCTACCTCTTGTTTATTTGCATAGCCTTGTAAGCATATTAAGTAACGTTCAATCATGTCAGGCTCAAAAAACGAATCCTGATCCATGGTAAGCACCCAGTCATATTGCTCTGCTACAGCTTTTCGCATACCATTATTCAACCTGATGGCAATCCCCTGATTTAAAGTGTCATGAACATAATCCATCTTTTCTGGTGATGGCAATTTATTATGTAAAAACGAACAGGTGGGTGAGTTGTCGTAAATAAATACTTTGTCTACATGATTAATGTATGATGCAATATTTGATAAAATCTCTGGCTCAGGGAAATATAAAATAACTATTGCTGCTATCTTCATTATCTAACTGTTTTGTCAGCACTTTTAAAAGCATATTCAGGTTTTGCCGCGGGGTATAATTTATCAACTAAAGCCTTTAAACGCGTATTGGTATTCCGGATTTTTAGTTTAACCGGTTGCTGCAAAAAATTAAAGTCTTTAAATTTATCTATGCTTTGTTCAAGAGTGTTATTACTAAAATATTCCTGAATAAAAAATTGTTGAATAAGGCTATTCCATGCTTCTTTATTTGACCAATAGTGCGAAATGCAATTTTCAAGGGGAAGTAAACCATAGGACTCCTGTAAGGCAACTGATATGGCAAATTGTTCAATCAGCCTTCGTGTTACACCCTGCCTGCACATTTCATCGCAAATTTGTAAAGCCAAAAGATTTTCATTGTTTTTAATAGTGTTAGGTGTAAGAACTACACCCGCATTCCACATGCAATGCTCCCGGCCAATAACAATACCGCTATAATTTACCTTATGTATTTTTTTAAACATTCTTATAGAAGTCTTGCTCTTATCATCTCCTAATCTTCCTTCGTTTTCGTGCATAAAAGCCTGTCCCTTCCTTGCCGCAGAAGTAATCGTTTCAAAATCACCATAGAGAAATGTATCGGTATCAAGGTAAAGTATCGGTTCATTTTGATATTGGTCACACATCTTTTCTATCGCCTTGATTTTTACCCGCCAAAAAAAATCGTAAGGGCCTTTCCATGTTTGCAATGTTTCTTCGCTAATCAAAATAACATTCACCCTATCTTTTATATTTGCATACATGCCGGGCTGGTCTGTAATTATGTTTATGGAACTTAGGTGGTTATTGTTTGCCAAAAAAGAAAGGATAGAAAATTGCGCCTGAACGTGGTTATGAATGTTTTGGCCAAAAGTTAAATACAATAAATGCATACGCTGCTGTTATTCTTTCAAAATAGTTTCACAATGTACTTTAAGTTTCATTACATGTTAAACAGGGGTAAAGTATACAAAGCACCATTAACAAATTACCTTTAAAATAATCCAATACAATAAAATTAATATGTCTTCAGCTTTAAAAGTTTCAGTAGTTATGTGTACCTATAACGGGGCGCTTTTTATTAACGAACAGATTGATACTATTTTAAAGCAGGAATACCCAATTTTTGAATTGATCATAGTAGATGACGGGTCAGTAGATGATACCTGGAGTATGTTGTTGGAATGGCAAAAAGAATATAAAAAAATAAAACTCTATCAAAATGAACAGAACCTCGGCTATAATAAAAACTTTGAAAAGGCCATACTGTTAACAACCGGCGACCTAATTGCCATAGCCGACCAGGACGATATCTGGCTGCCCTCCAAAATAAAGAAGCAGGTTGAATCTTTAATGCCAAAAGAAGTTATGTTATCGCATAGCCGATCGGTACGATTACAGAATGGGCGGTTGAGGTTTAAAAGCGCTTCGCTGCACCATCATTTTAAAGGAAACGATACCAGCAAACTGTTTATGTTTAATC
>JAYVEA010000238.1:0-11056 GCA_043749085.1 Chitinophagales bacterium | reverse complement strand
CACTGTAATCAGATTTAAAAACACGATCAAACCGAAGAGCATAAGAAAAATTAACTGACCACGGAATATTAAAATCAGCATATTCGCCGGGATTATTTCTTATGTATGCCAATTCATTCTGGTATTCATCAGCGCTGTATCCTGCCGGGTAATCATTGGTTCGAAGCTCTTGCCGATTGGTCGTTTGCTTTGTTTTATCGCCTCCTTTAAATTGACTTGATAAAGAAACGTTTCCATTTACTAATCTTCCAAATGATAAAGGTTTTCTCTTCCAAAGTAAAGTCTTTAGCCTTCTCCCATTTGCATCCACATCGTAGGGATCAATATTTGCGCCGGCAGTTATATTAAGCTTACTGTTAAATAATGAGCTGTGTGCATTTAAAGAAAAATTACTGAGTCCAAATGAATCTGCAACAAGGTTATAACCTCCATTAATACTCAACCCATCAATAAGCATTACTTTTTTTATTGCATTTTCACCGGTATCTTTTTTATTTCGCACTTTCATCTGCAGATTATTATCAATCCCAAAACCTAAACCTCCAAACTTTCCGGAGCCGTAAGGTGAAAAAACATTTCCTTCAAAAACCGAAAACAGAGCCTTGTTTCTTGATGTGTCAATCTGTGTATAATAATAATTTTTTCCATTAAGATCAGGATTATAATTAAAGCTTAAAGATGGCGTCATCTCATGACGTATTGCCTGTATTTTAGCATCTTTATTTTTAGAAGTGAACATTCCAAATATCCTGGTTGATACAGCCATACCAAAACTCATTTGCCTTGCTGTGTAGAATCCTTTTGTTATCGTTGTATCTACTTTATGTTTTATATTATTCCAACTCCTGATAAATTTTCTTTGATACCATGTTTCATCATAACTGATTGATGGGGAAAATTGAAAAGCGCCAACAGGTGGTAATGAAAGTGATAGAGGGATTGAATGATGTGCTCCCCATTGAAAGGTATCAATTATATGCCGGAAAATATTGGCAGTAGTATCATAAAAAGAGAACAGACTTTTCGCACTGCCGGTGTAACCAATACCAAGATTTTCATACCACTTTAGCGTACCAACAACCTCTTTTTTTCTAAAAGGATATAAGGTGCTTAAATTAAAAGCAACATCAGGCAAATTAATGTTGATAAGCTTTAAGTTAGTGTTTTGATTATGGTTTGCCGATATAGTTAAATTGTAAGGCTTGTCCTTCCATCCTTCACCTAATCCTTCCAGCGTTCCTGATTTGGAATAAACGATAGAAGAGTTAAGCTGGTTACTGAAGTTTTTATAAGGATTATCGGGAACATAGCGGTTAAAGCTGCTGCTTCCTGCATTTACACTTGCGCTGAAATTCACGCCGGGCCTCGCTTTACTATCTACCACATGGCTCCATTGAAGATTGTAACTCCTGTTTTTTGAATAATCAGGATCTCCTTTAAAGTTTTGTTTAAATTCCTGAACCTGGAAAGAAAGATTACCGTTGTAACGGTATTTTTTCATATATCGGGGATTAACATTCAATGTCCATCCGCCATACGAATAAAGATTTCCTCTTACGATTACATCCCAATAATCACCAAGCACTTTATAATATCCTAATCCTTCCAGCCCTAATCCTAATTGCTCATTAGATGCAAATGAAGGCATGAGAAAACCGGAATGCCTCCCCTGGCTTAATGGGTAAATTCCAAAAGGTAAATAAATTGGTATTGGTACTCCTTCAAACTCGGGATGAACCGGCCCTGTGATGGCAAGTTTTTTACTAATGAATTTTGCCCTTGTACTTATAAAAGCAAAGTGAGGTGTATCAAGGTCGCATGTAGTAATTCTTACACGCTTTGCAAAAAAGACATCGTTATTAATTTTTTTAATTGTTTCTCCATACACATACATTTCACCTTGTTGCGTGTAAGTGCTCTTGGTAAGCCCCTTCCCTGTCTTCATATTAAACCTGATAGAATCACTTTGCGATTTAAAATCCGGCTGCGTAAATGTTGGCATTGCAATTACTTTCCCCGTGCTGTCTCTTTTTATTGCCGCAATAATATTCCCGGTAGCCTGGTCAAATTCAATAACGGGAGCGCTTAAATTATTATCCTTGTATTGGGTTGTTGTTTTTTTGCCATACAAAGTAATTTTTTTTGAAGGCAGATCTAATATCATTGAATCGTCTGCGTTATATTCCACTACTGCATCTAATGAATCTTTAGAGATCTTAAGATCGATGGTGTCTTTGGTTTCGATGAGAAAGGATGTATCGGTGCTTGCATTTTTGTTTCTTGCAGGGATCGTATCAGTATTTATTCTGGCAACATTGTTTGAAAGAGTAAATTTTTTACCGGGTTTTATAGTATCCTGTGCAGCAGTTAAATTATTGTGAAATAAATGCGGGAGATATACTTTATTCTTACTTTGAACAGTAAATATAGAAAACACAATCGCAATAACAGATGCTAATTTATATTTTGAGCTAACTTTGCTTGCGTTAATCATAGCATTAGTAACAAAAATAGTTATAATAGCATTAATAATAGGTGAAGATGAATGGGGAATTAACTAACCGCTTTAAAAATATTAATATCCATGCATAAAATAAAAGAGTTCACTATTGCTTTATTTGCTGCTTTACTTTTCTCAGTTTCTTTGTTAAATTCTTCGGCACAGGTTCCAAAAAAGATCAGGACAATTATTGTTGATGCCGGCCATGGCGGAAAAGATAATGGCGCTTATGGTGAATATGAAGGCACTTTAGGATCTCTGGAAAAAAATATCACTTTAGCTATATCTCTCAAATTAGTTTCAGAACTAAAGAGACAGTTACCCGGTGTTCAAATAATTCCAACACGCACTACAGATATTTACCAGGATCCAAGGGAGAAAGCCAGAATCGCAAACAACAATCATGGAGATCTGTTTGTATGTATACATGCAGATGCAGTGGCACTGAAAACGGGCTCAAGAATACTTGGTTACAAAACAGAAACCTATACCACCACAAGGTATGTGGGTAAAGGGCGAAGGAAGAAAAAAATAGTAACTCCTCATGAGCGTGAAGTTCCCATAAGGCAGTACTTTAAAATTCCTACAACCCGCAAAGGCACCAGCACATTGATTTTTGCTGCCCGTAAAACCGGCGATAAAATTAAAGCAATGGAAAACAGTGATATACTTTTCACAACAGATAACGATGACAGCACCCTTGATATTAATTATAATAGTCCTGAATGGAAAGCGAATGCATTACTCTATACACAGAACTATTTTAAGAAAAGCTATAAATTAGGCTCAATTATACAGGATGAGATAACCAATATGGGTAGAGAAAATCTTGGTGTATGGCAAAGAGAAAAAGGTATATGGGTTCTGCAGGCAACACAAATGCCGGCAGTTTTAATTGAAACCGGATTTATTGCCAATCCTGATGATGAACGATATTTAAACAGCGAAAAAGGACAGCAGGAAATAGCAGAGGCTATAGCAAAAGCAATAAAAAAATATAAAGACCAGGTGGAAAATCCTAAACCTGCAAATCAAACAAATGATGCTTCTTCGAAATAAATTTATCTAAGCTCATTTCATCCGTTCCCGAAATTTATTCGTAAGTTATTACCAAATAAACTTTTGCTATTTTCGTATATACTAAAATAAGCGTTGATCAAATTATAAATCAGGCGATCAACAAAAATAATGATCATGAAAATTAATAACGAAACAAAAATAGGTATCCTTGCAATCGTAGGTATTTTAGCACTCGTATTAGGGTTTAACTATCTAAAAGGGAAAAGTTTTTTTAAAAAAGAGAAATACGTTTATGCAGTTTTTGAAGATATACAGGGACTCGGCAATTCCAATCCTGTTGTAATAAACGGTCTTCAAATAGGACATGTCGCTAATCTTGATGGTGGCAAACTTATTAAAAGAATTATAGTAACAGTAGAGTTAACAAAAGATGTTTTAATACCTAACAATTCCCTTGCTGTAATTAACCCAAGTTTGCTAGGCGGTGTTTCATTGGAAATAAAGCTGGGTAATTCAAATAAGTATTTAAAAACCGGTGATACTTTATTAACTACCCTTAGTGGCGGCGCTTTTGATGAGGCATTAAAAATGATAAACCCTGTTTTGTATGAAGTTAGAAATGCTGTTAAATCTTTAGATTCAGTTTTGCATATTGTTACGAACGTTTTCGACCCTTCTACAAAAAATAATATAAAAGGCGTGGTAGAAAACTTAAATACCGTTACAGCCTCATTTACTGTTTCAGCAGTTTCTTTACAAAGACTTTTAAATCCTGAAACAGGAGCGCTGGCAAAATCGCTTGGCAATGTAAATGCTTTTACCAGTAACCTTGCGGAAAATAATGGAAAAATTAATAGTATTATGGGCAATGCAGTAGTAGCCAGTAATAAGTTTGCTGCTATTGATCTGCAGCGTACATTAAATACATTAGATAGTGCAGCCGATCAATTAAAGGCTGGTATAGCAAAAATAAACAGCAAAAATGGCTCTCTTGGTTTGCTAATTAATGATACCAAGCTATATGATAACCTCTCTTCAACAGGTAATAAGATAAATATATTGTTAGATGATATTCGTGTACATCCAAAACGCTATTTAACAATTTCTGTCTTTGGTAAAAAAGATAAAGGAAATTATATTACTGCCCCGCTTATCGATGATACCCTAAAACTTCCTGAAAAAACAAAATGAGGAAGGTTCTTCAATTCTTTTGGTTACTTGTCTTAATTTTTAAGGCTGAACTTTCTTTTGCACAGGTATCTCCTACATTACCTACAGATACGCTAAGAATTATTGAGATCATTCACGGAAATGTATTAAGAGAGAAAACAATTGACTCTGTAACAAAAATACAAACCCTGGCCGGTAATGTTGTTATTCATGAAGGCACAACAAAGTTTACCTGCGACAGTGCTATTATTAATAGAAGGTTAAATACATTGGAAGCATTTGGAAACGTACATATAAACCAGGGTGACAGTGTATTTACGTCATCGCAATACATAAAATATTTAGGCAATGAAAGAGTTGCTTATTTAAAAAGAAATGTAAAGCTAACTGATAAAAAATCTACACTTACCACCCAGGAACTTGAGTATAATTTAATTACCGGCATCGGCAAATACAATAATGGCGGAAAGGTAGTAAATGGTAAAACCGTACTTACCAGTACCCAGGGAATTTATTATGAGGATACAAAAGATGTTTATTTTATAAAAAAAGTTGATGTTGTGGATCCCACTACCAAGATAAAAGCAGATTCGCTTTTATATAATACACAAACGCAAAAGTTTAATTTTATTGGCCCTACTCATATAAAAAATAAAGATGGAGATATATTTACAACCCAGGGAACGTATGATCTAAAAAACAAAAATGCTTTTTTTGGGAACCGAACTATGGTAAAAGATAGTAGTGGACGAATTTACCAGGCGCTGAATATAGCCTTTGATGATAAATCGGGGCAGGTTCAATTACAGGGTAATGCAATAATAAAAGATTCTGCAAATCGGTTTATTCTTACCGGTAACGAAATATATCTTGGCAGAAAAAATAATTCAATGCTTGCTACCAAAAAACCTGTTATGGTGTTCTGGGAAAAGAAAGACACCACGTATGTTGCAGCAGATACATTGTTTTCAGGGTTTACAACAACAGTTAATAAAAATGATATAATTCCAGAGAAAGATTCAGTGAACCTGGATTCAACCAAAAATATTACAACAAAAAAAGATTCTTCAAAATTCGACAGAGTACGTACAACAAAAGTGATAACAGCAAATAAAACTGATACTTCAATAAGATATTTTCTTGCCTATCATCATGTAAAAATTTTTAATGATTCTTTGCAGGCTGTAAGCGACAGCTTGTTTTATTCAGGAGCTGATTCAACATTCAGGCTTTTTTATGATCCCGTGATTTGGAGTGGTAAAAGCCAGGTTACAGGAGATACTATTTTTCTATACACAAAAAATAAAAAGCCGGAGAGAGTATACGTTTTTGAAAATGGAATAATGATAAATAAAATAAATCCGGAATTTTACAACCAGGTTGCCGGTAAAACAATTAATGGATATTTTAAAAACGGTGTTATAGATTACCTGAGAGTTAAAGGCTCGCCGGCGGAAAGTATTTATTATTTACAGGATAAGGACAGTGCCTTTACCGGGATGAATCACGCAGACGGGTCGGTAATAGATATGTATTTTATAAAACAGCAACTGGATAAAGTAAAGTTTATTAATGATGTGCATGGAAAATTATATCCTATGCGCCAGATTCCACAAGATCAGAAGTATCTTAAAAAGTTTATTTGGTTAGATAAACGCAGACCAAAGAATAAATTAGAACTCTTTGAATAGCCAGCCGGTTGCGGTTTATAATAATATCAATATGGAATCAAATACACGGGGCAATGTAATCGACAGTTCTCTTATAAATAATATTTTAAAACTAAGGGAGCCATTTACACATAAAGGAGATTATGGAAACGCCTGCCTTGTGACTGGTAGCTACGGAATGATGGGAGCCGCTGTGCTGGCTGCTAAAGCCTGCATGAGAAGTGGGGCAGGCAAATTAACCTGTTATATTCCGGAGACCGGTTATGATATTATGCAAACGGCAATACCAGAGGCCATGGTTAAAGTATGTGGTAAAAAACATGTGAACAAAGCAGATGATATTAAAAAATTTGATGCTTTAGGAATTGGGCCAGGCATTGGAATTTATAAATCTCATAATAAGCTTTTGGAAAAATTATTTTTAGAATATAAAAAGCCGGTTGTACTAGATGCAGATGCTTTAAATATTCTTTCTCAAAATAAAGAACTGTTTAAAAAAATACCTGCTGAAAGTATTCTCACTCCTCACCCAAAAGAATTTGAAAGATTGTTCGGAAAAACTGAAAAAGATATTGACTATTCGCAACTTGCTTCAGAAGTAGCCTGCCAATATAAAATTTATATCATACTAAAAGGTCATCATACATTAATAGCTACTCCCGATAAAAAATTATGGTTTAATTCTACGGGTAATGCAGGTATGGCAACTGCCGGCAGCGGGGATGTGTTGACAGGCATTCTTACAGGATTGTTAACGCAAAAATACTCTTCACTGGAAACGTGTTTAGCAGGCGTTTATCTCCATGGGTTAGCAGGTGACATTGCTGCTGATAAACTGTCACAAAATGCAATGATAGCAGGCGATATAATTGATCATTTGGGTGATGCATTTAAACACGTTATTGAAGTATGAATGTTATCAGTAACTATTTTAAAAGTACAGGCCTTAATTGGAAATTAGCCTGGCAACAGAAAAGCTTTCGGTATAAATTATTTGCAGGTGTTTTTTTTATAACGATCATTTTAGTTTGTTACCCGTTCTTTTTTAAATATATCCAGGAAAGAAAGGGTTTATTATTTAATGATGCACTATTAAACCTCATTCCACCTTATGATGGTTATATCCTGATATTTATTTTGGTATGGAGTTGCGCTTTTTTAATGCTTATTACTGCAATCAGAAACCCAGACATCTTTCTTACATTTCTTATCGGTTATATTTTTTTATCTGTTATAAGAGCATTTACTATGTTTGTATTTCCGTTAGAGCCACCCATCGGCATAATAGATCTTATTGATCCATTATCTAACCATTTTTATGGAGTGCCCTTTATAAGTAAAGACCTTTTTTTTTCAGGGCATGTCTCTACCCTTTTTCTAATGTATTTATTTCAGCAGGATAAACTTATTAAATATTATACTCTTATTGCATGCTTATGTGTAGGCATATTGGTTTTAGTCCAGCATATTCATTATTCTATTGATGTTGTATTTGCATTTCCTTTTGCATATGTATGTTATAGAACTGCAAAATATATAACCCTTCATCAGCAATAAGTATATTATTTATACTATTTTTGAATGCGTAATTTTTTTTTACTTAATTTTATCTACACCAAAAAAAATATTGCTTTGATCTCTAACATACTTAAAGGAAATAACACACTTCCTGATTTTTATTTAAGTGATAACCTTTCTGCAGAACATGTACAATTCTTTAACGAGTTCGGATTCATTCGCTTTAAAAATTTCGTTTCTAAATCCACCGTTGCTTCATTTATTAAAGAAGCAGAAATTGTAGAAAAAAAATGGCTTAGCGAGGGAGTTGATAAGGTAAATGGAGTGCCGCTTAAATTGGGTAAAAATGAGAACGGGGAAAAGATGATAAGTCGCTTCGCATTTTTATCTCAGCACAGTAATATTTTACATGAGTTCTTACAAGACCCTAGATTAGCAAGCCTTACCAAATTATTATATCCTTATGAGGGAAGAATTGCAGAGGATGAAAAAGACGGACTTGTATTAAATCATTATTTGCAAACACCTAACAGCGGGTTTACAAAAATGGGGTGGCATACAGATAGCCCCCGTGATCTTTTTTATGGACATAAGATCATGCCCATGTTAAATGTGGGATTACACCTTGACGATTGTGCTTATGAAAATGGAGGATTGCGTGTTTTACCCGGTACTCATAAACAGGGAATGTTCAAATTACTTTTTGGAAAAAAATATTTTATTGATAATACAGCTGATCCAAATGAAGTTGGATTTAATATTGAAGCAGGTGATCTTACAGTTCATCATGGAAGTATATGGCACCGTGTACAAATGTCAAACAAATTTGGCGCAGAAAGCCGCCGCCGGGTTATGTATGTTCCTCTTGTTACCGGTAAATACAAGCCTAAACATGCTGACAGCAAAACACCATTTTATCATCATATCTTACGGAAAAGATTCCTGAGTAAGTTCTCTTAATTTCTCAATATGTCGTATGCTTTGATAACCGGCGCCAGTAAAGGTATTGGCAAAGCAATAGCTTTTGAGTTAGCCAAACGCAATTATGATATTTTGATCACCGCAAGATCTGCTGAATTATTGATGCAGGTGGCAGATGAAATTAAAAATGCATATCCGGTTAACGTAATTTTTTTTCCTCTCGATCTTTCAGAATTACATGCTTCACAAAAATTATTTGATTGGTGTGTTGAAAATAATTTTCCTGTTTCTGTTTTAGTTAATAATGCTGGCTTTGGGTTAAGTGGACCTTTTGAAAAAATATCCCTTGATGAAACTACAAAACTGCTTCAATTAAATATTACAACACCTACACAACTTTGCAGCCTTTTTATTCCCTTATTAAAGCAACAAACACAATCATATATTTTAAATATTTGCAGTTCCTCTGCATACCAGGCAGTGCCACGCCTTACAGTATATGCAGCGTCCAAAGCGTATATACTCAGGTTTACAAGAGCGTTGAAACATGAATTGTTAAACACAAATGTTTCAGTTACATGCTTGTCACCGGGTCCCACTGATACTGATTGGGCCACCAGTGCCGGCGTTAGTGATAAAGTATTGAAGATGGCCGATAAGCTTAATATGACTCCTCAAAAGGTTGCTGCTATTGCTGTAAAAGCAATGTTTAATAAACGTACAGAAGTAATTACAGGTTTTACAAATAAGCTGGGAGCATTTATGGCGTGGCTTCTTCCTGATAATTTTATAGAGAAAACCGTTGGGAATCTCTATAAATAATTCTATTGATGATATAAACATTAGAATTGTCCTTCACCATAAAAATCAATTCCTCTTTTTAGCTGTATTTACCCTATTTTTGCCACCCAAAAAATTACCGTATGAATAGCTTGATTTATGTAATTCCGGCAATGGGTATTGTTGGTTTGTTATACACTTTTATTAAATATTCCTGGGTTGCAAAACAGGATGCAGGAACCCCAAGGATGCAGGAAATAAGCACCTACATTGCAGAAGGTGCAATGGCATTTTTAAAAGCTGAATGGAAGATACTTTCTTACTTTGTTATCATAGGCGCTGTGTTGTTGGCGGTAATGGGCTACTCCAATAATAACAGCCATTGGAGCATAGCGCTGGCATTTATTGTTGGTGCTTTTTTTAGTGCCTTTGCGGGATACATTGGTATGCGGGCAGCAACAAAAGCCAACGTTCGCACAGCACAGGCAGCACGTACAAGTTTAGCAAAAGCATTAAATGTTTCTTTTACCGGCGGAAGTGTAATGGGCTTAGGTGTTGCGGGATTAGCAGTGTTGGGATTGGGGGGTGTATTTATTATTTTATACATGTCTTTTGTTTCAGGCTATGTGCCGGGTACAGTTGAATATAAAATTGCTTTGGAAAAAGCTATCGAAGTGCTTACCGGATTTAGTTTGGGCGCAGAAAGTATTGCATTGTTTGCTAGAGTTGGGGGAGGTATTTATACAAAAGCTGCTGATGTTGGTGCTGACCTTGTTGGAAAAGTAGAAGCAGGTATTCCTGAAGATGACCCACGTAACCCCGCAACTATTGCTGATAATGTTGGTGATAATGTAGGTGATGTTGCCGGTATGGGCGCTGATCTTTTTGGAAGTTATGTTGCAACAGTTTTGGCAACAATGGTATTAGGAAGAGAAACATTTTCTGTTGACAGATTTGGCGGTATGGCTCCTATTCTTTTACCAATGCTTATTGCAGCAATGGGAATTTTATTTTCCATTGCAGGAACATTGTTTGTAAAGATCTCCGAGAATTCTCCTCTTAATACTACTGCTGTACAAAAAGCTTTGAACATGGGCAATTGGGGCTCGATCGTTCTTACTGCAATTGCTTCTTACTTTTTAGTTATGTGGTTGTTGCCCGATACCGATATGGTTTTAAGAAATTTTCATTTTACAAAGAACGGTGTGTTTGGTGCAATCGCTGTTGGTCTTGCAGTGGGTACGTTAATGAGTTTAATAACTGAATATTATACAGCTATGGGTAAACGCCCTGTAATGAGTATTGTTCGTCAATCCTCTACAGGTCATGCTACAAATATTATTGGTGGTTTGGCAATTGGTATGGAAAGCACATTGTTTCCCATTTTAGTTCTAGCTGCCGGCATTTATGGTTCCTATGCCTGTGCAGGACTGTATGGTGTTGGTATTGCCGCCGCAGGTATGATGGCAACAACTGC
>JAYVEA010000237.1:0-28522 GCA_043749085.1 Chitinophagales bacterium | reverse complement strand
TGCCATAAAGCGGTAAACAGATTTGATAAGTGATTCCAGAATCTCTTCATTACCCATTTCGTAATGGCACAGAAGATGCATCAGGCGGGCATAACATTGCAGGTCATTACGCAAACCGGGCTGATTATCGTTGATGATCTTATGTAGAAAATCAATAGCCGTTGAATACTGCCCTGCTCCAAAATACAGCATAGCTATTTTATAATTAAATACAAGTATCCGGTGACTGTCAACAAACAAAGCATACTCCTTTAATTTTCTTACAACCCGGGGAACAATTGATAATCCTGCCAGGAAATCTCCCTTCATTAAAAAATAATTTATTCTTGCGCCATTAATATAAATAGATGTGTGTGTGCGGAAATTATCATGCTGGCTTGCAATTGGTGTTTTTGCAAAATCTTCAAACTTATTCAATGTTATTTCAAATTGCTTAAAATTCCGAAGAACAAAATGAGCATTAAGCAGATCGTGCATACCTTTTACATAGTGTCCCGTTTCTACCGCCATCATAATTTTATTTTCATCAAAAAGATTGATCCATTTTTGACTGTAGCGGTAATACATTAAAAAATCCTGCCGTATATAAGCATACCAGCAATAGCTTTGATATAAATATAATTTTTCATAAAAGCCATTTATAGCAGCAGGATCTGCAGGTAATGAGGCTTTAAAAAAATTACAGATCCCTTTTTCATCTTCTTTATTTCGGGCATGCCCATTCTTTACATACCAGCGATAGAGTAACAGCGCTAAGTTTGAAAGACGTGTTACCCGGTCAATATGTTCACTGTTTTCCAACGCTTCTTCTGTTAGCAGCTGTGTCTTTTCCAAAGAGCTTCTTGTTATATGCAGTGTTTCTATTTTTTTTTCTAACGAGATAACCTGTACAAGAAAATTAAATTTTTGATTTGCCTTTGCCAGTTCCTTTGCTTTTTCTAAAATATGCAGTGCTTGTAATTTTAATCCTTTATTATAAAGAAGACGTGCATTATCAAGATGCTCACTGAGTTTAAGATCAGTATTATCAGTTGTTTTTAACAAGCGAAGACTGGCAAGCAGCTGCTTATATAAATGAGCTTTTAAATTGTATAATTGCGATTTGGGAATATCATTTAATTTTTTAAGTAAAAGCTTTTCATCATATTCATTCATTTTATCCAAAGCATCAAAAAGGCGAATAATCTTAAGATCTTCTTTTGAAGAACTTCTTTTAATGTAGAGCTTAAAATGTCTTTTTTCTGATTTCTCTAACGAACTTATTAGTTGAAATAATGTATCGGAAATTGGGTTGGACATAATTAATATTTTATTGCTATACGCTTACCTGGCAAGTGTTACAAAATCTCTCTTCACTTTTGGCATTATAAAAACAGCTACAACTTAATTAGTAACGCATGCGGGTGCATTGTATTTTTGTTAAACAATTTGTTACTAATGGCTGGCAATTGTTGAATAGACAATCTGACTAAAACCTGGAATAATAAATTGTGTTATCACACAAAAAATTATTTAAAAATTTCATATAGCAATCAATCGTAGGGTCGTCCTGTTTCCACAGGAGGACCTTTTTTTTGCAGATAAACAAAAGTACTTTTTTGTATCAAAATAAAAAAATCATTTGTCTTTGATTACTTATAAAAAAAATACCTGCAGATCAAATTGATCCGCAAGTATTATTGTAAAGTCCTTAAAAAATATTTCTGTGACTGAGTTATAACTTAGCTACTATTATATCCTCTACCAAACGGCTTTTGCGTGTTGCATTATAAACAAAAGTTTCTTTGGACTTTACATTTGTTACCTCAAAACGTACATTAAATCCATCATTTATATCTACGTTGCTCATGTCGATCCGGTACGTTCTTAAAAGGTTTTTTCCTTTTAGTATTTCTGAGTAAAGTACATCCCCATCAGCATCTTTTACTTTAACCAGGTATTCATTCACTTCACTGTTATTTGCTTTAAATTGAAATGAGGGAGAACTAAGGCCCGGAAGTACATTAAATTCAATTGGGCTTTTACTTTTATTATAAGACCATGAGGGTTGTGAAAATCCCATAATAAAAAAGGACATAAATCCTAAGGTGATCATTTTGGTTTTGTTGATTGCTTTCATAAATAAATTTTTAGTTTGAGAATTAAATTTCGCTTTCATATAGAAGCAATCATGGTGTAAAATTAGATGAGGGAAAATGAGGTTGCAAGTCAAATTATTCAAAATTTCTGCATCTTAAAGCTTATACAAAAATGTTAAAGTCCTCGTCTGTATTGTATTTCAAGCGAAAAGATAATTGATGTCCAAGGGAATTATGAAGCGGATAATAAAAATAAGAAATTAATCATTGTCGGGTTATATATTTATTCAAAAGCAAAATCAGCGTTAAAAATCTCTTTATAAGAAATCAGTAAAACACTTTGCAGTAATATTGAGGGTGATCAAATTTTTACCAGGAGTTAAAACTATTATTTTCTTTTCATTTGGTTTGTTGCTGCCGAATTTGGTAAAGAGTCAGATCATTATTTCCGGAACTGTTTATGATTCAACAAAATTATATGCAGTGCCCGGTGTAATCGTAAAAAGCACAGGTGGCGGCAGCACCATAACCGATTCATTAGGAATATATCATATAAATACAAATGAAAAAGATTCCATTTCATTTTATTATGCCAATAAGCCTACGCAAAAATTTCCTGTAAAGTCAATAACTAATTATTCTGACTTTGATATTTCACTGCAAATTCATGTATTTGAAAAATACAGGCTTTTAAAAGAGGTGAGGATCTACGGTAAAAACTATAGGCAGGACTCTGCGGAAAACCGGCAGTCCTATTCTAAAATATTTGATTATCAAAAACCGGGACTTAAGAGTACTTACTCACCCGGCGGGCCTGCCGGCTTAGATATTAATGAGCTGATAAATATTTTTCATTTTAGAAGAAATAAGATGAACCTGGCTTTTCAAAAAAGATTAATTGAGGAAGAGCGAGATAAATATGTTGATTATAAATTTAATAATAGCCTTTTAAAAAGAGTTACAGGATTAACAGGTGATACGCTGGAAAAATATAAGAGAGAATATAAACCACCATTCGAATTTATTGCAAATGCTACTGAGCTTGAGTTTTACGAATACATTTTAAAATCGGCCGCTCAATTTAAAAAACAGGAGGGGATAAATTGATACCAGCTTTATTAAGTTTTGGGCTTATGCGAATCCATAAATATTTTTACTGATGTATTCCAATTGTATAAAGTGAGCTTTCGGCTGGCGGCTATAAAACTACTAATCTGTGCATATCGGATTCCTGCTGCATTGTATTTCTTAATCTCAGTGTTATAGGCATAAATTTCTGCCTGCAAATGTTTTTTAGCCTTCTTTTTTTCAAATTCATTTTTAATCTTAAGAAAATTTTCTTCTACAATAAAAAAATCCCTAACCTGTGGAATGTCTGACTCAGTAAGCTGTTTATAAAACTTCAATACATCGCGGCAACTGTATTTTAATGATGGGTCATCATCAAAATTTTCCATGGCATTAAGTTCTTTCATTCCTTCAACTGCATATTGCAACAATGCATTTCTTCCTGATTCAATCTCATTTATATTTTTTGCTTTGATTGCATCGTTAATTTTTTCATCCTGTAAACTGCATTTATTAAATACAGCAAAAACTTTATCCCGGTAATTATTTAATCTTGCTGCAGCCGTATCATTTACCTGCGCAACACAATTATAGAAAGACAAGAAAAAAAGAATTAAAAAGAGTTTGTGTTTCATATCTGGCTATATAAAATAGTATCATTGAATATCCGAATATTAAAATTAATAATTCATATTAACTTTGTTTTACATTTAGTATCTTTCTCACCAAAGTTTATCAGCTATGAAAAAAATGATTATTTTATTATTGATGCCGATCCTGTTTTTTAGCAGCTTTGCACAAAAAAATTCAACCCCGAGTTGTACTGTAATTTCAGTAAGACAAAGAGAAACCTGCTGCAGAATAGTGACAGCACGGGATATTGCCACCGGCAGAACTTTTGAATTTACCGTTGATAATTCTGTGGCAAAAAATTATACAACAGGCACAGCACTTAATGCACAGCCATCTCTCGGCATAATAAAATCAATAAACGGCACGGTTAGTAAATATGCAATTTCAGAACCGGTTATAGCTGCTCAACCTTCCTGTTCTGTCATCAGTATTGAACCAAGTGCGCTTTGTTGTAATCTTATTTCAGCAAAACTTCCTAATGGTGAGAGGTTTAGTTTTTCTGTTCCAAAAGCTATAGCCGCAAACTTAGAGATTGGACAAAAAGTTTCAGTTTTACATTTCGGACCTGTAGATGCTGATAAATTTCAAAGTGGGGATGGATATGCAGTTGTACAATCAAACGAAGGCAGTTCTCTAAAAGCAAAAATGGTAACATATAGTTTCCCTATTTTAAAAAGAAAATCGGGTTCCAATAATAATACAGGCATGAGCCCTGATGGCGGCTGGGACTTAAAGAATAATGCTAAAGCTGCAAAACATGAAACAGATATATTCAATGATAAACCCTGGGAGATAAAGCCAAACCTTGCAGCCAGGGGCGCTACCGGCAGATTGTTTATTAATATTCCCAAAGATGCTGAATGTGTTATTACTATTTCTCAACCTGTAACTGAAAGACAGGTGGTTTACTCTATAAGCGACAGGAGCTTTTCTCTTGTACCCGGCACTTATGACGTTACTGTATCAGGTAAGAAAACAAAAGATGTAATTGTGCAAAAAGGAATGGAAACAAGAATTAAGGGAGGCGCTTTAAATGTTGTTGCAACCGGCACCTGGACATTGTATGATGAGAAAAAAGACAGGCAGGTTTATTATTCGGTATCACCCAAAAAAATAGGTTTACCTGTTGGCACTTATCAGTTGGAGATAAACGGAACCATGCAGGAAATAAAAATTAAAGATGGAGAGACGGTGGAGTTTTGAGGCTGTGCAGATTAATTCAGGCTATAAAAAATTTATGATCCATTGTACATTTTAAAATAACAAAGCCAATGATTTCCGGAGCAGGGAAAATAAGTTTTATTATTCTTCTCTTCGGGCTATCGCTGCTTGTTGCTTTGTATGCGGCAGCACAAACAGGTGCTTCACATCCCCATGTACCTAGTGCTTTATGGACCGGTATTGTGGATGGCAAGTTAACAGAAACCGGCACCTACATGAATGAACCATATACTCGTCATTACACAGTACACATACAAGTTCGGCTTCGTGAATACAACAAGAAACCAATTACCGGCAATGTTGCTAAACCGCCTTATGCAATGCGAACGGTGGGGTGGGAGTTTGAACTGTGGAATGAAGGAACCAGGATGGAAGAGACCTTTGAGGATGGTAACTGTTCAGGCAAAGGTGTTACAACATATTCCGACAATGAATATCCTGGCGGCCATATCTGGTGGAGAAGTATTGACGATGCTCACGTTACTTCCATTTATCCATTTGATATCAACAATATAAAGTTCAAAGACTTTCCCATGGAAGGCACTTACGGCGTGGGTTTTGGCAGTTGTTGCTGGAATTCATGCCCAAATTACAATGAAAATAAAGATCATCCCTTCGGGCTGGGACATGATGCTGTGGAGATTGGTATGGGATTAGGACACGGTCCGAATTATGAATACGATAAAGTTTTAAATCCGCCAATTAATCATCGTTTAAATGCCGCCCATACTAAGATGAGTGGCTCGTTCAACATCACCGAACCCCATAATGATGGAGTTGGCTCCAGCCACCTGCAGGTACATTGGGATATTTGCAAGCAAGGCAGTAGCGGATGTATTCCATTGGATACAACTGCTTCGCCTGTTGACCCGTGCCCGCCACCAACAAGCCAGCTGGCATTACTTAATCTTGCGCTCAATCAGGAAAAGGAACTTCTTATCCTCAACGGTAAACAATACGGCAAAATTCTACAATTGCAGCAGGAGGCAAAACAGTGGAAAAACGATTTTGAGCAGGCTTCCCGCGACTGCAAGCTGTGGCAAGCGGCGCAGGTTTTAATGAACTTGCTGGTCGGTAACAAAGAAATTGATGGAGCGGGTCAGGAGCTAAGTAATTTTCTTTCTTTTCTTGACAAGCTTTCCAGTGGTGATCCCTCATGGTTGCTTCCAAATACAGAATACAAAAACTTATTTAGCACAGAAGACGCATGGGAAGGCTTTCAGGCCGCATATGGTCAAATCGCTCCTGAATCGAAACCGGAAGGGCTGCTTGATGCACTGCGTAAATGTGGTGCACCTACAGGAAGTGGAGTAATGGAGGGGGCAGTGAACTACCTGCGTCTTCTTCAACAAATTGAGCCAATGGCACAGGCAGCTCAAAAGACATTGAACGACATCCGCAATAAGGATCAGGAGGTTTTCGATCTGTGGAATAAGTATCACGAGGCTTGCGTAGACCGAGCCCTCTGCAAAGGCACTGATCCTGCCGAATGCGATAATCCTCCACCAACTAAGTAAACCGCACACACAGGCACACAAACCAAAAGGTTCATGTCTCATGAACCACTAATATATTAATTTAACCCTTGGCGGAGTTAATTTGCGGCTGTAAATTGTATTTTAAAGTTCTTTTGCGGCAATTTTTTTTACTTTACCATTTTTATCAGAAACGATAAGATATCCATTACTTTTCTTTTCCTTTTCCTTTTCAATGAGCATTTTGCGTGCTTTTGCAAAGCCTGCCTGTAATTTTTTAGATATATCTCCGGGCCTTAAGTCTGAATTTGTTTCCATATTTCAAAATTAACTGTAGTTTTTTCATATTCGGTTTTTTTGCTATAGGATCAAATTCCCCATTCGAATTATCAAAACAATACCATTGATCTACACTATCAAAAAAAGGTTTACAAATTGGTATTAATAATTAATTAATATTTGTACATATTTATCCAACCTTGCACTTGCCATAAAATTGTTCTCCAGTTCCAAATTAAAAGGAACGGCAGTGTCAAGTGATGCGCATCTCATAACAGGAGCGTCAAGCCATTCAAAACAATTTTCATTTATCCAGGCAGATATTTCTCCACCAATACCCCCAATAAGCGTATCCTCATGAAGGATTAAAATCTTTCCAGTGCTTTTTACTGCTTGTTTTATTGCCGGATAATCCAATGGTAATAATGTGCGCAGGTCTAAAATATTTATTGAAATTTCTTTATGCTGCTCTGCATATTCAATTGCCCAATGAACCCCGGCGCCATAAGTAATAATGCTAATATCATTCCCTTCTCTAACAATCTTTGCTTTTCCAATTTCAATTTCATAATATTCTTCAGGTACATTACCACTAACACTCCTGTATAAAGCTTTGTGTTCAAAATACATAACCGGGTTAGGATCATTAATGGCAGCAATAAGCAAACCCTTTGCATCATCAGGCGATGATGGATAAACAACTTTTAATCCCGGTGTATGAACAAACCAGGCTTCATTGCTTTGGCTGTGAAACGGTCCTGCGCCTACGCCTCCGCCTGTCGGCATCCTGATAACCACATCAGCATTTTGCCCCCAGCGGTAATGAATTTTAGCCAGATTGTTTATGATCTGATTAAACCCTACGGTTGCAAAATCTGCAAATTGCATTTCCATTACACTTTTATATCCTTCTAAACTTAATCCTAATGCAGCGCCCACAATTGCACTTTCACAAAGTGGTGTATTGCGCACTCTTTCTTTTCCAAATTCTTCAACAAAGCCCTCTGTTATTTTAAAAGCGCCACCATATTCTGCAATATCCTGACCCATTAAAACTAAATTGGAATGATGCTGCATGCTTTGGCGCAGGGCTTCTTTAATGGCTTCAAAAAATTTTAGCCCCCTATCCCCCGAAGGGGGAGAACCAAAACGATTTTGTTTTGCTGAAACAATAGATGTAATGTTCGGAGCATACACATCTTTTAATTCTTCGACTGTATCGTATCGATCTTCGTTATTGCCTCCTTCATGGGATAGGGGGCTTTTCAATTCTGATTCAATGTGATCTTTAATTTCATTCCTTATTTCAGCTACGCCTGATTCGGTTATCACTTTCTCTTCAACCAGATATCTCTCATAATTTTTTATGGGATCTTTTTTATTCCATTGATCAAACATTTCTTTAGGAACATATTTAGTGCCGCTTGCTTCTTCATGCCCACGCATTCTAAAGGTCATGCATTCTATTAAATACGGCTTTTGATTTTTTATACAATACTCACGAACACCTTTCATGGTATCGTAAACAGCAAGAATATTATTACCATCAATCTGCACGCCTTCCATTCCATAACCCTTTGCTTTATCAATTAATTTTTCGCAACGATACTGTTCGCTTATTGGGGTGCTTAAGCCATAACCATTATTTTCGATAATAAAAATTACCGGCAGATCCCAAACGGCTGCTACATTTAATGCCTCATGAAAATCTCCCTCACTTGTTCCACCTTCCCCGGTGAATGCTAATGAAACTTTATCCTCTTTTTTTAATTTATATGCCAACGCCACACCATCTGCAATGGCTAATTGCGGGCCAAGGTGAGAGATCATTCCGCATATAAAATGTTCTTTACTTCCAAAGTGAAAACTTCGTTCTCTTCCTTTACTATACCCATGTTTACTGCCCTGCCACTGCATGAATAATTTATGCAAAGGCATGTTGCGTGAAGTAAAAACACCGAGATTCCTATGGAGAGGCATTATCCATTCATCAGGCTGCAGTGCAAGTGTGGCACCAACTGAAATGGCTTCCTGGCCAATGCCGCTAAACCATTTTGAGATCTTTCCCTGTCGCAGTAATACCAGCATTTTTTCCTCTATCATCCTGGGGAAAAGTAAATTTTTATAGAGGCCGATCAACTCACCATTTGAAAAATTCTTACGGTCGAAATGCATATTGCGAATTTCAACTATTCAGCGTAAAAAACAAGAGACTTATAAAGTCCACCTTTTTTGTAGTCTGTGAAGTATAGCGGATACTATAGAAAGTAAAAGACCAAATAGAAATGCCCAGAGAAAACCATCAATTTTAATTCCTGAAACAAACTTATCTGCCAAAAGAATTATAAGAACGTTTATCACCAAAAGAAAAAGACCAAGTGTAATAATTGTGAGAGGAAGGGTTAAAATAATAAGAAGTGGTTTAACTATGGCATTAAGAAGTGCAAGTACAAGCGCAAATATTATTGCTGTTGTAAATGAATTTATAGATACATGCGGTTCTAAAAGTTTTGATAATACAAACACCACTACTGCGGTGATAAGTAAATTGATAATCCATCTCATAATAATAATTTTTTTGAAAGCTACTTTATATTACAACCAATTCAAAAAAATCTTCCGGCAAAAGGTATTTACCGGCAAGCTCCTTAAGTTCTTTTGCTGTAATATTTTTTATTGTATTCATTGAATCATAAAAATAATTTTCATCGAGACCGTTCAGGATAAGATTTTTCCAGCGGTTGATAATATGAAAAGGGCCATCAAGATCGCCGAGGTTGCTTCCCATGATATAATTTTTTACCAGCAATAATTCTTCTTCATCAACTAATTCTTCTCTTAATAAATTCATTTCTTTATATACCTCTTCAATAGTTGCTTCGCAAACATCTTTACCAGCCTCAGTACTTATCATCCATGCTGTTTGCTGAATATGATTTTGAACATAGCTGTGGATACCATATGTATAGCCCTTTTCTTCCCTGATATTATCCATGAGCCGGGAACCAAAAAAGCCACCGAACAAAGTATTTAATACCATTACTTTTTTAAAATCAGGATGATGACGATTTGGAAATGGACGTGCAATGCGAATGGCTCCCTGCACTCCATTGGGATCATTATTTATCCTAAACTTTTTTTGAGTTGTGAGGGTGGAAATGTTTTCAGGATATTGAATTGATTCATTAATTTTCATATCACCAAATAAATTGTTAAGCTGTTCTTCAAAATCAGCAGGCAATTTTCCCGCAGCCAATAAGATGCATTTTCCGTTTAAATAATGATCTTTATAAAAACCCTTTAACTGTTCGGGCTGCAATGCATCATATGCTTCGGCTGTACTGAATTTCCCATATGGATGATCTTGTCCATAGAGATATTTATCTATCATCCTGTTGGCAACAAAATCACTCTTTTGAAGATTAACCGATAGTTGCTGTTTACTGTTTTGCTTAAATATCTCCAGCTCCTGATCAGGAAATATTGAATCGGTTAATATTTCACGAACTACTGGCAGGAGTTTATTAAGATGCTTTGAAAGGCAATGCAGCGTTAGTGTTGCGGTTTCATTATAACATACCCTGTTTAAATAAGCCCCATAATATTCAAAGTGTTCGTTAATTTGAAAAGCAGATTTTTTAGATGTGCCATTCTTTAATAAATTATTGGTAGCCGATGCAATAAGATTTTTGTTTTCATAACAATTACCTGCATAAAAAACAAATTCAAGCATCATTACTTCTTCTACCCCTGCATTAATTGCATACACAGGGGCGCCGTTATTTAATACTATTTTTTCGTAAGGCTTTAGTGTAAGATTAAGATCAACTGCATTTTTTATCGGCGGAGAAACTGTTCTTTTTAGCATATTTTCTTTTGAGGTTGAAGTTTTAAGGAGCAGTTATTTTTTTTGTTGATATTAATTTTCTGAATAGTAATACAATGTGCTGCAGTTATCTTTTGTAAAAATATTTTTGCTTTCCTGTTGAATATCCTGTGCGGTTACTGCCTGGTAATGTTCCAGCTCTTTATTCATAAGGTTCGCATCGCCTAACAATTCATAAGTTGCCAAACTGCCTGCCCGGCTCATTAAAGGCACATCTTCAAACGCCATAAGACTTTCGGTTTTGTTCTTCACTTTTTCCAGTTCGGCTTCAGTTATCATTTCATCTTTCATTTTTTCGAGTTCCTCTTCAATTGCATTTTCAGCATCCTGCATTTTTACTCCTTTAACTAATTTTCCTTCTATAGCTACCAACCCTGCATCCACACTTCCAAAATGAAAACAATTAATGTTGCTGAATAATTGTTTTTCTTTTACCAGGCTTTGATATAATCTTGATGAGCCACCTCCGCTTAAAATATCTGTTATAAGGTCTGCAGTATAATATCTTCTATCAAGCCTTGGATAATTATGCCAGCATTTATACAACGCATCCAGGGGAACTTTTGCTTTTACTTCCAGTTTCCGCTCCCTGGTTTGCTTTGGTTCTTGAGGAAGTTGGCGGTTATATTTCTCTCCTGCAGAAATATTACCAAACCATTTTTGCGCAAGTGATTTCACCTGCTCCAGTGTTACATTTCCTGCCACACATAAAACTGCATTTGCAGGAGTATAGTGTTTAAAGAAAAAGTTCTTTACATCCTGTAACTGTGCGCTCTCTACATGGCTTAGCTCTTTGCCAATTGTCATCCAGCGATAAGGATGAACCTGGTAAGCAAGTTCACGCATCTTATGCCATGCATCGCCATAGGGTTTATTAAGATAGTGTTCCTTGAATTCTTCAATAACCACTTTGCGTTGTACCTCTAAACTTGTTTCATCAAAAGCAAGAGAGAGCATACGGTCGCTTTCCAGCCAGAAAGCCGTTTCTAAATTTTCGGCAGGCAATTGAATATAATAATTGGTTAGATCGTTAGTTGTGTAGGCATTATTTTCGCCACCTGCCATTTGCAATGGCTCATCATACGAGGGTATATTTATACTTCCCCCAAACATCAGGTGTTCAAATAAATGGGCAAATCCTGTTTTGCCGGGGTCTTCATCTCTTGCACCTACATCGTACATCACATCCAGCACAGCCATTGGTGTTGTTGTATCTATGTGAACGATAACCCGTAAACCATTATCGAGAACAAACTTTTCAAATTGTATCATGGCGGCAAAATTCAATTATTTAACCGCTAATTCCCAAAAAGTTTTATAGAAATATTTTTAAAATATTTTGCCCGGTTTAAAAATTATGATCAGCGGAATTTCATTTCTTATGATTAAAACTTTAAGTCTTTCTCCGTGAGCTTGTAAAATATTTTTGTATTGATTGATATCGTTACTGAAATCGTTATTTATAGAAAATATAATATCGCTTTTTTTAAATCCGGCTTTATATGCAGGAGAATCTTTTATAACATCATCGATAACAATTTTTCTGTTAATATAATAAATGCTCATTCCGGTATACGAGTAATCGAAGCCTTCTCTAAAATGACTATTGGGCAAAAGATGGATTTCTCTTTTTGGATAATTTAAAGTAAGATTAAACCGTTTCAAAATATCATTCCCCAAAAGCCCGCCAATATATGGATAAGAGGTAACATTAAATTCATCATCCAGGATATGGGTAGGTACCCGGCGAAAAATGTAAGGACCAATTTTTACTTCCTTAACAATAGTTATCATCATTCTCTTTTTTCCACCTAATCCCTGGGCTTCTACCGGTATCGGTATCCTTTTTTTCATAAATAATGAGCTGTCACCGGCAAACTCCTTGCTTACTAAAAAACAAAGTCCGGCCCCGGTATCCAAATAAAAGTTGGCATTAATAGTTCTGGAGTCTGTTATTCGTAATGGCTGTATAGGCAAAGCTGTAAACAAAGGATGCAATAAATATCCGCCTGATGGATATCGCAAACTTCCCGGTTCATAAACTTCAATATTTGTACTATCATAATTAATTTTTACAATGTACCTGCTAAAAAAGCTATACCCTATAATACCATCAATTTTTTCACCATACACACTGGTTAGTATTTCATAATTATTTACATAAAAATCCAATCCCTTAACCCTTAGGCCGGGTAATATCAGGTCATTGTTTTTTGCAAAATCCACTTCTCTTATCCCCGCTATTCCATTAATTGTTTTGCCGGACGGTGAGTGCGCAATTTTAAATTCTGTACAGGTTGTGGAATCAAGAGAAATGCCTCCGCTGCCGGTATCTAAAATAAAACTAAAAGTATCGCGGATATTATTAAGGTTGGCTTTTAAAAGTATAACGCCACCTGTTAATTGCTTAAAGGGAAAGCGTGTAATAAACTTTGCAGGCTTTTCAACAAACTGCTCCTGCGCAGTTACTGATATTGTTACAAAGCAAAATAAAAAGTGAAATAAACTACGTTTCATAAGCAGTACCTAAATTACAAGTTAATGCATGTATTTTTGCAATACCATTATGAATATATCCAGGGTTTTTAAAAAGGCGCTGAATTTTGAATTCCTTTCTGTAGAAGAAGGCATCTTTTTATATAACAATGCTGCATTAACTGAACTAATGCTGGTTGCAGATGAATTGAGAAAAAAACAAGTACCCCATGGTAAAGTAACCTGGATAATTGACAGGAACCTTAATACCACCAATGTTTGTGTTGCCAATTGTAAGTTCTGTAATTTTTACCGCATACCCGGTCATCCCGAGTCTTACATAACCGATATTGAAACATACAAAAGAAAGATAGATGAAACGATCCGTTATGGCGGTGAGCAATTGCTTTTGCAGGGTGGTCATCACCCGGAGCTTGGACTAAGTTATTATGTTGATCTTTTTAAACAACTAAAACAACTTTATCCCAATATAAAGCTGCATGCTTTAGGCCCACCCGAAATTGCGCATATTACTAAACTTGAAAGATCAAATCACCGTAATGTTCTTATGGCATTAAGAGCAGCAGGTCTGGATTCATTACCCGGTGCAGGTGCCGAGATACTTAATGACAGGGTTAGAAGATTGATAAGTAAAGGAAAATGCGGTGCACAGGAGTGGCTGGACATAATGCACGAGGCACATAAATTAAACATTACTACTTCTGCCACCATGATGTTTGGACATGTAGAAACTTTAGAAGAACGCTTTGAACATTTAGTTAAGCTTAGAGAAGTGCAGGCAAAAAAACCGGAAAATGCAAAAGGTTTTCTTGCTTTTATTCCATGGACGTTTCAAGGTGTGGATACCTTACTTACTAAAATAAGGGGCCAACAAAATTTAGTTACTGCTGAAGAATATATACGCATGATCGCTATAAGCCGCATCATGCTACCTAATATAAAGAACATACAGGCAAGCTGGCTTACCGTTGGCAAACAGGTTGGGCAACTTTGCCTGCATGCAGGTGCAAATGATTTTGGCAGTATTATGATTGAAGAAAATGTTGTTAGCGCAGCCGGCGCTCCTCACCGGTTTACCAGTAAAAGCATTCAGCAGGCAATAAAAGATGCAGGCTTTGAGCCACAACTGCGGAACCAGCAATATGAATTTAGAGATTTGCCACAGGTAATGGAGGAACAGGTAGTTGATTACTGATGTTTAGAAAGGCAGAAATTCCGTTATTATTATTTGCTTTTTTATAAGCCCTTTTTTGATAACGTTATAGCTTATTCTTTTTGTAGAGCCTTTAATACGGTAACATAATTTTCCTTGATGAATTTCGGTTTGCATTAATTTTTGTTGCGGAAATTGATAAACATTTTTCCAGTCAGCCATACCTATTTGCAGCTGCACATTCCAGTATTTAAGAACAATCATTTGTATAAATTTATATTGAAAGCTAATGGATTTTTATACAAGAAGGTGCGTATATTTATGAGTTATGTGTCACCCTAAACAGCATCCTACTTAAATTCAAACTAACATGACTTTGCCGCCCGACCCCACGCTATTTTTAGCACATTGCAAGGCACACAAAGCCGACACACAAAAGCCAACCTTGCAAAGAGCTAAAAATGCCACGCACTGCCCACACACCCCGGCTGACGGAATTCTTATCGGCTTATCATCAACACATCAGCCAATAACAACATTCAGCAGACATTTGCGTATTTTGCTGTATTAATAGAAGGAAATTAATGATTGACAAGAAAACATTATCTGAAAGAGACATTTGTACCAAGTTTATCACACCTGCATTGGAAACGGCAAGGTGGGACAAGCTCACTCAGATATTAGAAGAAGTCAGCTTTACAGACGGGAAAATCTATGTTCGTGGAAAGATGACAGCAAGAGGAACAAGAAAAAGGGCTGACTATATTCTTTATTACAAGCCAAACATTCCAATCGCAATCATTGAAGCAAAAGACAACAACCATTCAGTTCGTTCAGGAATTCAGCAAGCATTGGACTATGCAAGCATACTTGACATTCCATGTGTGTTTAGCAGCAATGGTGACGGCTTTTTATTTCACGACAGAACAGCATCAGGACAAAATCTTGAAACCGAAATCACCTTAGACCAATTTCCGACACCTGAACAACTATGGGAAAAATACAAACTCTTTAAGGGCATCGGCACAGCCGATGCTGAAAGAGTTGTTTCCCAAGATTATTATTTTGATGGAAGCGGAAGGAAGCCCAGATACTATCAGCAAATTGCAATTAACAGAACTGTTGAAGCCATTACCAGCGGACAGAACAGAATTTTGTTGGTGATGGCAACAGGCACAGGAAAAACTTACACAGCATTTCAAATCATTCACCGACTTTGGAAAGCTGGAGCAAAAAAACGCATCTTGTTTTTGGCAGACAGAAATAATTTGATTGACCAAACAAGACGAGGCGACTTCAAACATTTCAAAGATAAAATGACGGTAGTAAAGCACCGCATGGTTGACAAGAGTTATGAAATCTATTTGGCATTGTATCAGGGATTGACAGGAAACGAAGAAGAAAAAAATATCTACAAACAATTCTCTCCTGAATTCTTTGATTTGATTGTAGTAGATGAGTGCCATCGTGGAAGTGCAAGAGAGGACAGCAGTTGGAGAGAAATTCTCACCTACTTCAAAACCGCAACACAAATTGGTTTGACTGCAACACCGAGAGAAACAAACACCATCAGCAACATTGAATATTTTTCCGAACCGATTTACACCTATTCACTCAAACAAGGAATTGATGATGGTTTCTTAGCACCTTACCGAGTTATCAGAGTTGGTTTGAACATTGACCTGGAAGGTTGGCGACCAGAGGAAGGAAAGTTAGACAAAGACGGAAACCCCGTTGAAGATAGAATTTACAACCGCAGAGATTTTGAAAAAACTTTAGTGATTGATGAACGTACAGACACAGTTGCAAAAAAGCTTTCTGAATTTCTGAAAGGTTATGACCGTTATGCAAAGACAATTGTTTTTTGTGCCGACATTGACCATGCGGAACGTATGCGTTCAGCTTTACAGCGGCACAACGCAGACATCGCCGCCAACAATCACAAGTATGTGATGCAGATTACAGGCGACAATGACGAAGGGAAAAGAGAGTTAGACAATTTCATTAACCCCGAAGAAAAATTTCCAGTTATTGCAACTACATCTGAACTCATGACCACAGGTGTAGATGCACAGACATGTAAAGTGATTGTGTTGGACAGCAACATTGCAAGTATGACCAAGTTCAAGCAAATCATTGGCAGAGGAACACGAATCAATGAAGAATACAACAAACTGTATTTCACGATTCTTGATTTCCGAAACGCAACTGATTTATTTGCCGATAGAGATTTTGACGGAGACCCGATAAGAATTAAACCTGTAACAGAGGACACCGACCTCACTACAATTGTTGCCGAAGAAGAAAACGATACTTCACCAATTATTGACGAAGTATCAGGCGATGAAATAAAAGTAGAAAAACCTGAAATCCGATATCCAGAGAATGACTTTATTTCTACGGTACATGAACCAAGACAAAAAATTTATGTGAACGGAGTTGATGTTTCTGTTTTGATAAGCCGTGAATTATATTTTGACAACAACGGCAAACCAATTACAGTGAGTTTGAAAGACCATACCAAAGATATTATCAAAGGACAGTTTAAATCATTGGACGATTTCTTAACCCGTTGGAACAACACTGAACGCAAAGAAGCAATCATTAAAGAATTGCAAGACCAAGGAGTTTTGGTTGAGGCATTGATGGAAGCAGTTGAAAATAATTGCGACTTGTTTGATTTAATTTGTCATATCGCTTATGACCAACCACCGCTTACAAGAAAAGAAAGAGTCAACAATGTGAAGAAGCGAAACTACTTTACAAAGTATGGTGAGCAAAGCAGAAAAGTTTTGGAAGCATTACTTGACAAATACGCTGATGAGGGAATTGAAAATTTGGAAAGCATGGAGATATTGAAAGTGAAGCCACTTAACGATTTTGGTTCACCCGTTGAAATAATTAGTGGATTTGGCAGCAAAGAAAAATATTTACAGGCAGTGAAGGAATTAGAAACAGAACTTTATAAATCAGCATAGAAAAAATTAATGGCAAACCTATCAGGCGTAATAAAAACAATTCGTAACGATATGCGTGAAGACCGTGGCATAAGCGGTGACGGACAACGCATAGAACAATTAGGTTGGATGCTTTTCCTGAAAATATTTGACGACAAAGACAAAGAACTTGAATTGCTTGACGACAAATACAAATCTCCAATTCCTGAAAATTTTAAATGGAGAAATTGGGCTGCCGATGATGAAGGCATGACTGGTGATGAACTTTTAAATTTTGTTGACCAACAACTTTACCCAACACTTAAAGAATTACCAGCCCGTGACCCACGGGCTTACATGGTTCGGGAAGTGTTTGAAGGCAACAACAATTACATGAAAAGCGGAATCAACATTCGCAAGGTGTTGAACAAGTTGAATGAAATTGATTTCAACATTGCAGCCGAAAGGCATTTGTTCGGTGAACTTTACGAAACCATTTTACAGGAATTGCAAAGTGCAGGTGATTACGGAGAGTTTTATACACCGAGAGCAGTAACGCAATTTATTACCGCCATCATCAATCCGAAGTTGGATGAAAAAATTCTTGACCCTGCATGTGGCACAGGTGGCTTTCTCACTTCTGCAATTGAGCATTTAAAAAAGCAAACCAAAAATATTGAGCAGCGAAAAGCAATTCAAAAAAATATCAGTGGTTGGGAATGGAAACCGTTGCCTTATGTTTTGGCAACAACCAACTTAATTTTGCATGACATTGAATTACCTGACATCACTTACCGTGATGCGTTGGATAAACCATTGTCAGAGTATCGGGAGAAAGATAGAGTTGATGCAATCATTGCCAATCCACCATTTGGTGGAACAGTAGCAAATAACAACGAAAATAATTTTCCGCAGAATTACAGGACAAAAGAGAGTGCAGACCTGTTTTTAATTCTGATGATACACTTACTAAAGCAAGGCGGAAGAGCAGGAATTGTTTTGCCTGATGGCAGCTTATCAGGCGAAGGAGTAAAACAAAGAATCAGGCAAAAACTTTTAGAAGATTGTAATCTACATACAATAATCCGTTTGCCTAATTCAGTTTTCAAACCTTATGCAACTGTTGCAACCAATCTTTTATTCTTTGAAAAAGGGAAACCTACAAAAGATGTTTGGTATTACCAACACAAATATTTGGACGGAGTAAAATCATATTCCAAGACCAATCCGTTGAAGTTGGAAGAATTGGAACCAATAAAACACTGGTGGAAGAAAAGAGTTGAAAGCGAAGTGAGTTGGAAAGTTTCTATTGATACCATTATTGAAAGAGGTTATGATTTGGATATAAAAAACCCAAATGCTAAGGCAGAGGTAAATTCAAAAAATACGTTTCAATTTATTGAACAGCTTCAAAGTGATTTATCAGATATTAGCTCTGAGATTGATAATGTAGTTGAAACTCTTACTACAATTAATGAGTTTGAGTTGAAAACTTTAGGTGAAGTTTGTGATGTTATAAAAGGAAATACGGGAATTAAAAAAGCTGTTCCCGGCAACTTCCCTTTAGTTACAACAAGCAACGACAGGGGCAGCCATGTCAAATTTCAATTTGATTGTGAAGCAGTTTGTATCCCTTTAGTTTCTTCATCTGGTCATGGTCATGCGTCATTAAAAAGAGTTCATTTTCAAAGTGGCAAATTTGCATTAGGTTCTATTCTGGCTGCTGCTATTCCAAAAGATAGTAATACTTTATCAGCCAAGTTTTTATATTACTATCTGAATAATTTCAAAGATGAATTGATTGTTCCTCTGATGAAAGGCATGGCGAATGTTTCCTTATCCGTAACAAAAATTAAAACTATAAAAGTTGTTGTTCCTTCAATGGAAAAGCAATTAAGTTTGATTTATCTAATGGAAAAATGTGAGAACTTAAGAAATACACTTTCTAAATCTTCTGATGATGCAGAGCAAATGATTAAATCTGCATTATATGAGGCGTTTAAGAAAGATTAAACAATAACACATGAACAAATGAAAAAGGAAGTAAAACATTTATATAGTAAAGCAATTGATTCACTCACCTTGAGTGTTGAGTTATTCAACAGACCAAATGATTGTTGCAGAACTCACGGTGTTTTAATTTTTCTTGACCATTCATTTGAAATGCTTTTGAAAGCGGCAATCCTTCACAAAGGAGGAAAGATTAAAGAGAAGAAAGCAAAAGAAACTATTGGCTTTAGTGCTTGCGTTAGAAAATGTTTTAGTGATGGGGCAATTCAATTTTTAAGTGAGGAAGAAGTATTGACACTGCAAACGATAAATGGTTTTCGTGATGCTGCACAGCATTACACTTTGGAACTTTCGGAACAATTATTTTATTTCCAAGCACAATCAGGACTTACACTTTTCAGAGACATCGTAAAAAAAGTATTTGACATTGATTTGAAAACTGAATTACCTGTAAGAGTTTTACCTCTCTCTACTACTCCACCAATGGACATTCAAGCATTGTTCGATAATGAAGTTGGAGAAATAAAAAAATTGATTCAACCGCAGAGCAGAAAAAAATTAGAAGCAGTTGAAAAACTTCGGGCTTTAGCAATCATGGAAAATTCAATTCAAGGAATTGAATCACAGCCATCAGATTTAGAGTTGAAAAAACTTTCTAAAAAAATAAAAGACGGTTCAGCATGGAATCAAGTATTCCCAGGCGTTTCAACTTTGACTTTTACAACCAACGGTTATGGACCTTCACTTGATTTAAGAATTGTAAAACAAGAAGGAATTCCTGTAACAGTTGTTCCAGTTGGAACACCCGGTGCAGCAATCGTAGCAATCAAACGAGTTAATGATTTGGATTTCTATTCTCTTAACTTGACAGCACTTTCTGAAAAAACAAAAGTGTCATCAAACAAATTAATTGCGGTAATGAAAGAATTGAAGTTGCAAGACAATGATGATGCATACAAAGAAATAAGAATTGGTTCAGCAGTTTACAAAAGATACAGCCCAGTTGCATTAGATACACTAAAAAAAGAATTACCCAAAATGGATATAGAAAAAATTTGGCAGAAGAACAGACCTAAAACAAGAAAAGCTAAAGTAATAGTATGACTATCTTACTCTATCAAATGCACTTAAGTTTATTACCTTTGTTTCATGTTTTATAGAAGAAAAATAATACTGGCTTTGCTGCAACTGTTTGACGGGCATTTAGATAAAATTCGCCTGCAAAAATTGCTTTTCCTGTTTACTAACAAACAATCCAAAGCCGAGTATGAATTTATTCCTTACAAATTTGGATGTTACTCTTATTCTGCCAATGCGGATATGACGGCAATGGTAACAAGGGGCTTTTTAAATGAAGATGAAAAGAGTTTTGAAAAGAAAGACAAAACTGATTACTTGAAACAATTAAAACCTGTAGACCTTAAGTTGTTGATGGAGGTAAAAGCTAATTACGGCAAAATGAGTGCAACGGCTTTAATGAAACATACTTATGTCAACTTTCCGTTTTATGCTACACGAAGTGAAGCAGCAGAAAATATTTTAACCAAACAAGAATTAGAAAAAGTAACCAAAGCCAAACCAAAAGGAAGCAAAACAATACTTTTTACCATTGGTTACGAAGGCATTTCGCTGGAAGAATATTTGGTTCGTTTACTTAAAAATGATGTAAAAATTTTAGTAGATGTTCGCAATAATCCGTTAAGTATGAAATACGGATTTAGTAAAAGCCAGTTAAAACGCTATTCTGAAAGTTTGGGTATTCAGTACATACACTTTCCCGAAGTGGGCATACAATCCGAACAAAGACAGGAACTAAACACACAAAGCGATTACGATAATTTATTTGCTGTTTACCGAAAAAAAAATTTGAGCAAAACAACGAATTCGCAAAACGAAATTTTGAAGTTGTTGAAAGAACATAAACGCATTGCGTTAACCTGTTTTGAAGCCAATATTTGTCAGTGCCACCGTAAACATTTAGCGGAAGCCATATCCAGCCTTAGCGGTCCCAATTTTTCCTATGAAGTAAAACATATTTAAGCATGGCATTGACCAAAGTTTTAATCGCAGTAAAAACTTACCCGACACTTTCATCCAAATATGATGAACTGGTTTGCACTGCAGGTTTTCGTGAAGATGGAAGTTGGATAAGGGTGTATCCGATTCCTTTTAGAAAACTGGATTATGCTTCTCAATACAAAAAATATGATTGGATAGAATTGGATTTAGTAAAAAACACTTCCGATTTCAGACCAGAAAGTTTCAGGCCAAAATCCATAGACACGGAAGTTAAAGTTGTAGGACACATTGAACCTACAGACAATTGGAGTGAACGAAAAGAAATTGTTTTAAAAAATGTTTACACCAATCTTGAAAAATTAAAGAAGGAAGCACGGGACAAAAAAGTAAAAACTTCATTGGCTGTTTTCAAACCGAAGAAGATTCTCAAATTTATTTGGAAAGAAGTTTCAAGAGAATGGAGCAAGGAAAAATTGGCTCACTTGCAGCAAGGGAATTTATTTGAGAAAAAAGGAAATGATTTTGAAGTAGTAAGGAAAATTCCTTACAAGTTTTCCTACACCTTAGTTGATGATGCAGGAACACAAAGCACCATGATGATTGAAGATTGGGAGATTGGAGCATTGTATTGGAACATGCTGAAAAAATATGAAGGCAACGAAGCAAAAGCATGTGCCGATGTTGAGAAAAAATATTTTGATGACTTCGCAAAAACCAAAGACCTCTATTTGCTTTTAGGAACAACTAAAGTAAATCACTTTCGTGCTCCGAACCCATTTATCATAATCGGAACATTTCATCCTAAGAAAGAAATACAAACGAAACTATTTTAGCCGACGCACCAAGTCAGGCACATTTGCAAGGCACACAAAACCGACACACAAAAGCCAACCTTGCAAAAGAGCCTGCCTTGTTCCAACGCTTCCGGGACACAGTCTACCAGGGTGGACACAGACATTCAATTCAAGTTACCAAGACGAAGGGCGAACACATAACAGGGAGTTTGCTGCTATGCTGGCAGACGAATATATTCTCAGCTTCATATCGCTATCATCCCATATCCAGCCGACGGAATTCTATTGAGCTTTTGTTGTTATCTTCATCATCAGTTTTTCAATCGGCTGCGGCTCCGGGCTGGACATTATAAAATACCAGCACAGCAGCAAGCTCTGGCCGTTGTGTGCTATTAAAGCCAACTTTTATAAACTTAAAAAAATAAAATGAAAAAGCATTTAACTATCATTCTCACTTCAGCTTTTAGTCTTATTCTTAGTAAAGGTTCATATGGACAAGAATTGAAGTCAGAAATTATCATGGAAACAAACGTTTCTCTAAACGCACCGGTTATGGCAGGTTCGAGATCAATTTATACTTGGACAGAAGGAACTGTAACCGGAAAAATTGCAGGAAAACTTTTAGCTATTGGTGCAGAATTTGGAAATGTTATTAACGCAACTACTTTCAAAATAGATGTGCGAACTGTAATACAGACGAATGATAGCGCAACTATTTATTTAACTTTATTCAGGATACATTTTTGCCGACGCTGAAACATTCAAATTATTGGCATCGGGTAAAAGTGACGAAGTAAATCCATCGAAATATTATTTCAGAACCAACCCAATGTTCGAAAATACATCATCAAAATATGACTGGCTTAATCATACAGTGGCTATTGGCGTTGGAACTCTGACAAAAACAGGAGTGAGTTATAAAATATATGCAATCAAATAATTCCAACTAACAGCACACAACAGGCGGGTTGGCAATATGGCGGGACGACGAATATATTTTCAACTTTTTTTTCGCTATTTGGCAGCAGTCCGGGCTTGACTTTTATTATTGTGCTTTTGTTGTTATCTTCAACATTAGTAATTCCTTTCGGCAACGGTTCCGGGCTGGACGTTTTTCAAATGCCGCCACATCGCCAACCCGTGAACGTTAGCGGCACCTTGTCAAAAACCTTTCTTTGTTTGACAAATTTTTTTTAAACATAAAAATGTCAAATGAAAAAAATGTTTTTTTTTCTGATTTCAGTTTTTATTTTCGGAGCTTGTACGACTAATAAAAATATTGAAACTAAAGCCAAGGAAGAAAAAATATTTGATATTGCCTATGGTTCTTTGCCTTCAAGTAAGATGAATTTGTTTTTGCCTGAAAATAGAAATGGTAAAACACCTTTCATCATTTTTATCCATGGAGGTTCGTGGTTGGCTGGTGACAAAAATGACTTGAATGACTTGCAAAATTACACACTAATGCAGGGTATTGCTTCTGCTAACATTAATTACAGGTCTGTAGATGATAAAACAACACATTTTACTCAATTGCTTGCTGATATTGATAGCGCCATAACTTACTGCATTAGTCATGCGGAGGAATGGAAGACAAGAAATACTAAATTTACTCTAAGCGGTTTTAGTGCAGGAGCGCATCTTTCCTTGTTAAGTGGCTACACTACATCAAAACAAGTTAGTGCCATTATTGCTTTATCCCCAGTGACAGACTTAACAGATATTCCGATGTGGTCTCAAACAGAATTATTACCTGTAATTTATAAATTAACTGGTTCAACGTTTACGGAAGGGCGACTAATAAATCCTGAATTTTCTGCAGCAAGTCCCATTTTTCACATAAAAAATATCCCAACTTTATTAATCTACGGTTCTAAAGACGTGGTAGTGCCACCCAACCAATCATTAAGATTACAACAAAAATTAAACGAGAATAAATTTAAGAACAAAGTCATTAGTATCCCCGGAGCTCCTCACAATTTAAATATTTTAGAAGTTCCCGCAACACGATTATCAATTTATAATGCATTAGTAGATTGGACATTTAAATACGGAAAATAGCTTTTGTTATTTCAACTGTCAAACTTATAAGCTTAGAAAGGCGAACGCACAACAAAAGGTTTGGCAAAAAACTGGCTTACACAACGCAGCATCAACTTTTGTTGCGCTATTATGCTTTGGTTTCGGCTCGACGTTATATAATCGGCAACAGAATAAACAATGAACTTTTAATTATAAATTTAGCAACAGTTCCAGGCTGACGAATTTCAAATACCAGTTCTTCGCCAAGCCCTAACGTTGGCTGAAACCCTATAACGAATCCTCGAATGTGAAAATATCAAAATCAAATAAGACCAAATTATGACATCACTAACGAAAAGTAGAATAGAATCTCTTGACCTATTAAAAGGCTTAGTGATAGTAATAATGGCAATTGACCATGTGAGGGATTATTTTCATTATTCATCTTATTTTTTTGACCCAACCGACCCGACACTAACTACTATTCCACTTTTTTTTACAAGGTTTATTACTAATTTCTGTGCACCAGCATTTAGTTTTCTTGCAGGACTTTCAGCTTTTATAGTTGGAAAAAGAAAAACACTAAATGAATTATCCATTTTTTTACTAAAACGTGGGTTTTGGTTGGTGTTTGTAGAACTTGTAATTATGAATTTCGCTTGGTGTTTTGATGTTACTTTTAAAACTGTGGGCTTTCAAGTAATATGGATATTGGGCATAAGTATGATTTTTTTAGCAGTACTTATACGACTTCCTAAAAAAGCAATCCTCATTATTAGTTGCGTGTTAATTTTCGGGCATAACCTTCTTGACAATATTCACTTTGACAATAGTATTCTTTGGGCATTTTTACATGAACGCAAAGCATTTTTAACAACACCAGACCATGTTTTCAGAGTTGGTTATTCAATAATACCTTGGGTTGCTGTGATGTCATTAGGCTATTGCTTTGGTTCATTTTATGACAAGACTTATGACCCCTTAAAACGAAAAAAAATATTTAATATCATTGGCATTGCTGCTATTATATTTTTTCTGATACTACGAGGCATAAATATTTACGGTAATTTATTGCCTTGGAAAGACTACGGAAATTTAACGCAAACAATATTTTCATTTTTAAATCTTAGCAAATACCCACCTTCGCTTTCATTTTTATTGGTAACATTAGGTGGAGCTTTTTTATTTTTAGCAAATGCAGAAAAATTAAAAGGCAAAGCCGTTAACTTTTTTTGTGTATTTGGTAGAGTACCTTTTTTCTTTTACATCATTCATATTTACCTCATTCATTTTTTAGCACTTATTGCAGTACAACTTACAGGCTTTGGTTGGCAAAAAATGATTTTACCTGCATTACCATTCAGAGTTGAAGCATTAAAAGGTTTCGGTTTTAACTTAGTGATAGTTTATCTGATTTGGATTTTTGTAATCGCATTACTTTATCCATTATGCAAGAAATTTGACACCTATAAACAAAATAATAAAGACAAATGGTGGTTGAGTTATTTTTAAAATTAATAATGAACAATCCGAAAAAAGGGCATCAGCCAACATGAACTGTGTAGAAAACCAAATAAAAAATCAAATTTTTTAAGGCTTTGCTGAACAATAATTAGGTTGATAAAAGCTGTTGTTTTTTACTACTGCAAATACCTGTTTCAAAAGCTTATTACACACGGCAATTAACGCTTGTTTTCCAGTCTTTCCATTAGCCCTTAATCTTTCATAAAGTGCCTTACATGCCGCATTGGTTTTAATTGCATTCATGGCACATATGTACAGCACATCACGAAGGTTTTTTCCGCCTCGCTTATTTATCCTGGGCTTGCCTTGTATGCTGCTGCCGCTGCTGTATTCGAATTCGTCAACCTTTTTGTTCATCCTTACCTGGCTCATGCCACAAATGATTCGCCTGTATTGATGTTGTTTATACTAATTTGTATTGGTGCTATGCTAGTACCACTGCATCATAAACTTGAAAAATGGATAACTAAAATAATGGTGGAGAAGAATAAAAAGATAAGACTGGCTGCTGCAAAGAAAACGATTGAGCAATTGGGAAATAAAACTAATAACTTGTAAGACGAAAAGCACGATCGCACAACAAGAGTATTGCTGCAAGTGGGGCAGGACGGGTCAAACAATATTCTGCAGCAGTTATTAGGAGTCGCAGTAAGCTTAGACGGTTTTATTGAAGGACCAAATGGAGAATACGATTGGTGTTTTACTGACCAAGACTATGGTTTAAAAGAATTCTTTAAACGTGTTGACACAGTTTTTGTTGGAAGGAAAACATATGAAATGTCCGGAGGAATGGAAGGAGGTAATGCAGGATTCCCAAAATTTAAAGAATATTTTTTTTCAACAACACTTGACAAAGTAAAAGATGGAGCGACATTAATAAAAAACAACACAAAAATTGAAGTTGAAAATATTAAAAAAGAAACGGGAAAAGATATTTGGCTTTTTGGCGATGCTGGTTTAACAACTTCATTAATGAATTTAGGATTGGTTGACGAACTATCATTAGCAATTCATCCTGTTTTACTTGGCGGTGGCAAGCCTTTATTCAATAACATTAAAGACAGAATTAAACTTACGCTGGTTGACACAAAAACATATTCAACAGGTTTGATTTCTTTAACTTATAACATAGGATAGAAATATTTGTAAGTATATAAGAAATCCCAGCAGCACCATTTGACATTCGCCTTCCACGGCTCTCAACTGTAAGAATTAAAAGAATTTTCTTCGGGGGATTCAAAATGTCCCTGTTCATTTAAAAAATAAATGATCAATATTTTGGTCTATAGCAAATGCCACCGGACTGAAGGAATACTAATTCACTAACTGCCGCTAATGCCGTCACGTTAACTCTTAAAAAAACTTACTTCTCTTATCTTTTATATCAGCTGTCTTTTTTAAAGCTTCAAAAGATTTACCAACAGCAGACTGCATTGCCTGGTTCGCTTTCATGCTTTTTTGTTGTTGAAGAACTGCAACAGGAGGTTGTGGTTTTGTAGCGATACTATTCACCTTGATAAAGAATACACCCGTATTACCTTCTATGGCCGGCGATGATTTGGTTTGATAGTCTTTATTAAAAGAAGCGCCTGCAACCTTTGGTTCGTTACCTACACCATTGATTATTGCAGCATTAAATGTAAGCGTTGAATCCGCCCCTGTTGTAAGCACTTGCTTTTGATACGTAGCCGCTGCAGATTCAGGGGTGGCATTTTTCCCTACCTTCTTAATTATTTCACCGGCTTTCTTTTTATTGCGAACCAATGCCTCAACCAATGGTCTTGCAGTTTTAACATCAGGTAATCCTTCTTTTACTTTGCGGGTAACAACAGCAACTATAAATTGATTGCCTACACTAAATGGTTCAGAAACCTCTCCTTCTTTTGCATCAAAAGCCCACTTAACAATTGGGCGGGCATCCTGTAAACCTCCAAGCTGTGCATCATTTTCTTTTACAACAGCAGGCACATCCACTTTAGCTAATCCATTCTGCTTAATATATTGATCAAAAGTTTTTATGTCTCTTGCCTGGCCTGAAAGCTTTGTTGCTGCCGCATTTGCTGCGTTTATAGTTTCATCACTGGGAATTATTTCTTTAGCCATATACGCTACCTTATATGCAGGTTGCGGATTTTTCTTCTCCAGTATTTCTATATAGTGCCATCCAAACTGCGTTTTTATAACCTTTTTTGTTTCGCCTTTTTCATTCAACAAAAAATCACCAAATTCCTTTGCAAAATTTTCACTTTGCATGGTTGCAAGATCAAAGGTCATTACACCTTTATCTTTTTTGGCAACCTCATCGGTAGAATATTTTTCCTGTAATGCATTAAAATCCGCACCAGATTTTATTGCATTTTCAATGCTATCTACTTTTTGTTTGGCAATACTGTCAGGCATTAAAGCCGCCCCGGTTTGCGGATTGTTCGTTCCTAATAAAATGTGTCTGCATTTTATGCTGTCGGGTAAAATTTTGGTTGCCAGTTTTTTTGCCAGAACATAATTTCCTGCGTCAAGGTAAGGTCCAAGAACTCTTCCTTCGGCCAGGTTAATTATAGAATCTTTATTAGGCATCTGCATCTTTGCTTTTGAAACAAAGCCATCAAAGAAATTTATAGCGCTGGTATTTCTCGCTAAAAAAGCTTTTGCATTTGTATCTGCAGCAAAAGAAAGTTTCAAACTCTCTAACATATTTCTTGCACCTGCACTATCCTTTGCATTGGGTGACGCGTTGAAAGAAACATAAGAGATCATTCTGCCTGCATCCTGTTTATATTTTAATTTATTTTTTTCAAGATATGTTTCAATATCATCATCGGTTACTTTTATTGCACTGTCATTTATTACACTATAAGGTATCGCAGCATAAGATATATTAGCAAATGAATTGTTCTCTTCATTTTCTTTGGCAGCCATCCACGAAGGTGT
>JAYVEA010000236.1:0-11121 GCA_043749085.1 Chitinophagales bacterium | reverse complement strand
CCTTCAATTCTTGGATCATCAAACATGCGTGAGAGTATCTGAGCCTTATAGAAATCTTTTTCATCGTGTATCCAGAGATCTTCAGTGATTACACTATTACCTATCTCAACAACTACCGGCTTCAATCCATCTAATTTTATTCCTTTATTTTTTGTAGCACCAAAAACCAGTGGTTGTCCCTGCTCAAGAAATAAAGCTTCTTCGGGTTTAGAGCTTTTCTCTGTAAATATTTCAAAAGCTCCATCATTAAAAATGTTGCAGTTCTGGTATACCTCTAAAAAAGAAGCGCCTTTATGGTCCTGTGCTCTCAATATCATTGCCTGCAAATGTTTGGGATCCCGGTCCATACTTCTTGCAACAAAACTTGCGTCTGCACCCATTGCCAATGCTGCAGGATTAAATGGATGATCGATACTTCCGTATGGTGTGCTCTTCGTTATTTTATTTTTTTCTGATGTGGGCGAATATTGTCCTTTTGTTAATCCATATATCTCATTATTAAAAAGAAGAATATTTACATCAAAGTTTCTTCTTAATAAATGAATAGTATGATTACCCCCGATGCTCAAGCTATCTCCATCACCTGTAACTATCCATACACTTAGCTCAGGCCGGCTTGCTTTTAACCCGCTGGCAATTGCTGTTGCCCTGCCGTGAATGCTGTGCATACCATAGGTGTTCATGTAATAAGGAAAGCGGCTGCTGCAGCCAATGCCGGAGATAATTACAATATTCTCCCTTGGTATACCAAGCCCGGGCATTATTTTTTGCACCTGCGCAAGAATTGAATAGTCACCGCACCCGGGGCACCATCTTACTTCCTGGTCAGTGGAAAAATCTTTTGCTGTTAATGCCGGTTTTGCGGGTGTTATAGTTTCGCTCATCGCTGTAAATTTCAGCCTTAAAGTTACACAAGTAAGATGGTAAAATTTAGTAAAATCTCTTAAAATTACCAGCAATACTTTCCTTCTGCAATTAGTTTATCTGCGATCCTTCTTCTTGCATCTTTACTGTTAAAGGGTTCTGACTTAGTGAAGCGTTTCAATCCCAGCAACATCATTCTTTGCTCATCACCAGTGGCAAATGCATTGATGGACTCTTTACCAAATTTATTCACTTTATCAGTTGCATCATTTAAATAACATCGCATCATATCAATTTGGTTTTGAGATGCGGCTTCACCATTTTTATCTGTCATTTTTATAACTCTTAATAATAGACTTTCAGCAACAAAAGTTTCAATCATCATATCAGCGATGTTCATTAATATCTCCTGCTCATTTTGCAAATTTTGCATCAGCTTTTGCACAGCGGCACCTGCCGTCATTAATATCGCTTTCTTCAAATTCGTAATTGCCTTTCTTTCATTTGCAAAAGAAGATTCATCATCGTTTCCAAATTCGGGAATGCTCATTAATTCTTTTTGTACATTCATTGCAGGGCCCATCAGGTCAAGCTTTCCCTTCATGGCACGTTTCAATATCATATCAACAGTAAGCAAACGGTTTATTTCATTCGTTCCTTCGTAGATACGGTTAATGCGGCTATCTCTGTATGCTTTGCTTATCAAATATTCATCGCTGTAGCCATTACCCCCATGGATCTGTACACCTTCATCTACAATATAATCCAGCACTTCACTTCCATGCACTTTTAGCATTGCGCACTCTATCGCAAACTCTTCGGCAGCACCAAGCAACGCTTCATTAAAGGGCTTACCTGAGGTTAATAACTCATGCTCTTTTTCATCTATCCATTTTGCGGTGCGATAAATTGCCGTTTCATCTGCATATATCTTTATTGCCATCTCAGCTATCTTGTGTTTTATTGCACCGAATGTAGCAATAGGAGTTTTAAATTGCTCACGGGTATTTGCATATTCAATTGCATTTGACAGAGCCATTTTAGCGCCGCCATTTGCTGCTGCTGCTAATTTTAACCGGCCTAGGTTTAAAATATTAAATGCTATAACATGACCTTTACCGATCTCTCCCAAAACATTTTCAACAGGTACCTTGCAATCCTGGAAATAAAGCTGAACAGTTGATGAACCCTTGATCCCCATCTTGTGTTCTTCGGACCCCTGTGTAAAACCTTCCATTCCTTTTTCAATAATAAAAGCGGTGAATTTATCACCATCAATTTTTGCAAACACTGTAAAAATGTCTGCGAAGCCTCCATTGGTTATCCAGCATTTTTGCCCGTTGAGAATATAATTTTTTCCATCAGCGGAAAGTACTGCAGTTGTTTTTGCGCCTAATGCATCGCTGCCACTACCTGGCTCAGTTAACCCATAACTTCCCTTCCATTCTCCTGAAGCAAGCTTTGGAATATATTTTTTCTTTTGCTCTTCTGTTCCGAAATATAAAATAGGTAAAGTGCCAATACCCGCATGGGCGCTCATTGCTACGCTGAATGAATAGCCTCCGCCAAGCCCTTCGCTTACCAATGTAGAGGTGACAAAATCTTTTCCCAATCCGCCCAACTCTTCCGGAACCGATGCTCCCAATAAACCTTGCTCTCCTGCTTTTTTCATCAGGGATGGCATAAGTCCCGGTTCCATTTTATCTATCCTGTCTACAATAGGAATTACTTCAGTAAGCAGGAACTGGATACACATATCACGGACCATCAATTGTTCTTCAGTATAATCTTCAGGAGTAAAAGTTTCAAAGGCACTGCTTTCTTTAATTAACCATTCTCCGCCGTTTAATAATGTGCCAGCTGATGTTGTGTTCATAAAAATTATTTTAGATTATTATATACTTTATGCAAAACTTCTTTGGCGATTTCTATCTGGGCGTTGGTAACGCCGCTCAATGCTTCATTCAATGTTTGGTTTGCCACTTCCATTGATTTTTCCTGCAACTGAATCGCCTCTTTAGTTAAGTAAATAAGATTTATTCTCCTGTCTTCTTTTGATGGAACTCTTTTTACCAGCTTTAATTTTTCAAGATTATCAACCAGCCTTGTAATGCTGGGTTTATCCCTGAAAGTTGCATCACATAATTGCTGCTGGCTTTGTCCTTCTTCCTTCCACAAATGATACAGAACGCTCCATTGCTCAATTGTAATATCCAATCCTGACTGTTTAAAATTTTTCTGTAGCCTACGGGCAATTGCAGTAGATGCTTTTCCTGTAATAAAGCTATAGAGTTCTCCTTTTTTAAATTGGTTGTTAGGCATATAGTTGTTTATGCAACTACATAAAGATAATATTTAGTTTGATTTGTAAAAATTTATTTTTGTTAATAATGATATTGATATCCGTTACCATATTACTGTTTCTTATTTATGGAGGTTTAATAATTTATTATCGCCAAAACTGGCTGCAGATACCAGTGGGCAATACGCAATTAGCAACAGGCAATGAGCAAATTTTTATTTCTGTAATTATCCCGGCAAGAAATGAGGAAGAAAATATTGGAGCTTGTCTCAAATCAATATTAAATCAATCTTATCCAACATATCTGTTTGAAATAATTGTTGTTGATGATTTTTCAACAGACAGCACTGCACAGACCATAAACTTATTCTCGGATAAAAATGTTACACTCATTCACTTAAAAGATTTTACGGGAGAAGGAAAACTGAACTCTTATAAAAAGAAAGCAATTGAAACTGCCATATCAAAAGCAAAAGGGGAATTGATAGTTACAACAGATGCTGATTGCATTGTACCCAATTTATGGCTACAGACAATAGTAACTTTTTATGAAAAATACCACCCGGTATTTATTACTGCCCCTGTGGCTTATTATGGAGAAAATAACTTTTTAAAGATCTTTCAGTCTTTAGACTTTATGACGCTGCAGGGAATTACAGGCGCCTCTGTTCATAAAAAATTTCACAATATGTGCAATGGTGCTAATCTTGCTTATGAGAGAAAAGCTTTTATAGAAGTAAATGGCTTTGCTGGAATAGATAACATTGCCAGCGGGGATGATATGCTGTTGATGCATAAAATATTTGAGCGTTACCCTGACAGAGTGTTGTTTTTAAAATCACAGGATGCAATTGTACAAACGAAGCCTGCGGGCACAATCAAAGAATTTTTAAACCAAAGGATACGATGGGCAAGTAAAGCGGATAAATACACTGATAAAAAAATTACTGCTGTTTTATTATTGGTTTATCTCTTCAATGCCTGGATATTATTGCTTTCTATTCTGTGTATTTTTTATCCTTATTTATTCTATTGGTTTATTGGATTGCTGATAGCCAAAACAATTATTGAATTATGTTTTCTTTATCCTGTAGCCAAATTCTTTAATAAAGAAAAATTATTATGGTGGTTTATTTTAGCACAACCGCTTCATATATTGTACACTGTTATTGCAGGCTGGCTTGGAAAATTCGGATCTTATAAATGGAAAGAAAGAAAAGTGAAATGATTAAATTGTAATTCTATCTAATAATGAGCAATCTTCCCCATCAGTCTTTTTCATTTACTCAAAACGCATGGAGGCGGTTAAAAAAAAATAAAGGTGCGATGTTTGGATTGGGGATAATTTTTATTTCAATTCTCACAGGCATATTTGCCTATTTTATTGCGAATGATTCCACACCAAATGCTGACAGGCAAATTGTAGAGATACAGGCCAAAAAACCTGCCTACAAAAAAACTTTTATTAAAGTAAGAAAAGAAAAAGAAATACCTCAAACTAATTTCTTACAAAGATTATTGTATGGCAAAGAAGATGGATTCAATTTAATTCCCATAAACAGTTATGAAGAAAAAAATGATTCTGTTATTATTCAAAAGTTTATCGATGACGGTGTTGAAGAAAAAATAAGCATTCCAAAAACAAGATTGGCTGATAATTATATTGTAACAAAAACTTTTCTGCTGGGCACTGACAGGTTTGGAAGAGATATATTAAGCCGTTTAATAGTTGGTGTAAGAGTAAGCCTGGCCGTGGGTTTAATAACAGTTCTGATATCTTTAACCATTGGTATTATCCTTGGTTCTATTGCCGGATATTTTCGTGGGAAGACTGACAATATTATTATGTGGCTCATCAATGTTATATGGAGCATTCCAACATTATTATTGGTTTTCGGTATTACACTTGCTTTAGGCAAAGGCTTCTGGCAAATTTTTATTGCTGTGGGATTAACGATGTGGGTTAGTGTTGCAAGATTAATTCGAGGACAAGTGATCGCTCTTAGAGAAATGGAATACATACAGGCTGCAAAGGCGCTGGGAATAAGAGATATGACAATTATTGTACGCCACATCTTACCAAATGTTTTAGGACCGGTGATCGTTATTGCTGCATCTAATTTCGCTACAGCAATAATTGTGGAAGCGGGTTTAAGTTTTTTGGGAGTAGGGGTGCAGCCTCCGCAACCAAGCTGGGGACTGATGATAAAAGAGAATTACAATTTCATCATCACACATAACCCAATGTTAGCGTTGGCACCGGGGATTGCGATTATGATACTTGTACTTGCATTTAATCTTTTAGGAAATGGATTAAGAGATGCACTTGATGTTAGAGGAAAGATTTAATTACTTTCTTTAGCCGCAATCAATACATTCCTGTTAAAGCCCTCATCAAGTGATATAAATGTTTCTGTTCTTTCTATCCCTTTTATGTTTTGCAGATCATCGTGCAACACGGTACGAAGTTCATTTATGTCCTTACAAACTATTTCAATGAACATACTGTAATTGCCCGTTGTATAATTGAGGCGAACTATCTGTGGTATCTTTTCAAGATCTTTTGCAACTGTATCATATAAAGAACTTTTTTCTAAATAAATTCCAACAAAGGCACTTATATCATAACCCAGTTGCTTTAGATCTACCTTAATTCTTTTGCCTTTTACAATACCCAATTCTTCAAGCTTTTTAATCCGCACATGGATAGTACCTCCGCTAACGAATAACTTTTTGCCTAATTCGGCATAAGGAAGCTCATCTCCATGAAGCATTTCATGAATTATCTGGAGATCCAATTTGTCAAGATTTAATTTACCTGCCATTTGATATACTAATATTTGAAAGTTTTTAAATAAACACCCGATTTTTGAATAAAACGTATATTTTTCAAATTTATTTTGATTTATTTCTCTATAATTAGAACTTATTTTAGATTTGCATTCTAATCAGTTCTTATAAGATTGTGGGGTGATGAAATTTTTGGCAGACATGCCCTCTTGTCTCGGGGGTGAGGATAACAGGATAAACGTAGTGTAGAGCCGTTTCCCGATGCAAATCGGGATCCGACCAGGGTCGACCACTGAACTTTGCGCTATAGCTAACTGCCTCGTGGAGGTTCGAACCCTCCCCCTACAGCAAAAAGCCCGGTAAATTTTACCGGGCTTTTTATTTGAAATTAATCGTAATCAAAATCAGGATCATTCACCACTTTTCCATCTTTATCAAGGTACTCACTTCTGAATTTTCCCATGTTCCTGTCGCAGACCTTTAATTTATATTTTAATCTTTCATCCCTCATATTAAGGCCGGTAATACTATACAATCTCCCTTTATATCTTGCCTTTAACATGGCAACCATTTCGGGAGCTACATTATTAATAACAAGGGGAAGTGTAGGAGCAACTTCAGGTCGCGACATTAAATCGCACATATTCTGTTCTTCAACATAGGGCTTTTTAGGACGCGGATTCAATGTAAAGGCCGCCCTTGTTTTTATAAAATTCCTACTGGTATCTTCTTTAATAGCAACAGGCTTTGCAATAGTATCTTTTGGTATAACTTTTTTTTCTTCTGCCACTACAGGATTTGGCGGTGTGACTTTTACCGTATTATCGGGAACAGGTATTGGCGAACTTCCGGAGCCACCATCAGTTTTATTTGCTACCGGTTTCTTTTTATCCCTGTATTGAATATGCTGTGCAAATGAAGCAGAGAAAATAATAACCAACAGGAATGAAAAAAGAATTTTCATGTTAATATATTAAGGCAATGAATTTCATAAAGGATCTGTTGCAAACTTAAGCAACTTCACTATGCTCTCTTATAACCGTACAAATTTTAGCATACTTTTTATTTTATAAATTCCTGTCATTTACTTTTGCTGCAATGGCACAAAAAAAATTATTGCGTTTTAAAGAAATAAAAACTTTCCCCAATGTACTGGAGTATCCGGAGAGTATGCAGGGAAGATGGGCAACATTTTTTAAAAACAATCATCCTGTAATTCTTGAGCTGGCGTGTGGCAGAGGTGAATATACTATTGGCCTGGCACAATTATATCCGGATAAAAATTTTATCGGGGTTGACATAAAAGGAAACAGGATGTGGGTTGGGGCTAAAGCGGCTCTAAATCAGAAGCTGACCAATGTTGCTTTACTGAGAACGCAGATTGATAAGATCAATCAATATTTTAATAAAGACGAAGTAGAAGAAATATGGATAACATTTCCTGATCCACATTTGCGAAAATCAAAAGCAAGAAAAAGATTAACGCATCCTAAGTTTTTGAGATTGTTTAAACAATTTTTAAAAACAAATGGATTGATACATCTCAAAACGGATTCGCCGGATCTATACCAGTTTACCAAAACAGTTATAGAATTGTACGGATTAAAAATTATTTCTGACATTAATGATATTTATAAAAATGAAAATATAGATGAAGAACTAAAATTTAAAACACATTACGAAAGTCTTGATATTGCGCAGAGTAATACCGTTTTTTATTTATGCTTTACACTGTCTGAAATTTTACCGGATAATGATGATAAATTAATTGCAATATTAAATGCAGAATTGAACATGAATGAATTAGTTGAAGGTGAAGATTATTATATTGATAAAAACGGGCTATTGGTATTTACTGAAAAATATCTTTTGCAAAGAGAAACCTGTTGCGGTAATGGGTGCAGGCATTGCCCTTTCGATTATAAAAACGTTGCCGAACCACAAAGAAGTAAACTATTATCTTTAAAGCAGGATGAAAAAAGTAAAAACTAATTCTTCTAAAAAAATTACAGAGAAGCCAAGAAGCCTGAATAAGGAATACAGCTTTTTTGAGGACGTATATGGGGTGGTCCGACAAATTCCCAAAGGAAAAGTAACATCATATGGAGCAATTGCAAACTATTTGGGAACAAAACTCTCTGCCCGAATGGTAGGCTGGGCCATGAATGCAGCCCACTCTGCAAAACCAAAAGTGCCTGCACATAGAGTTGTGAACAGAAATGGAATGCTTAGCGGTAAAGCACATTTTGCAACACCAACTTTAATGGAAGAGCTTCTTGCTAAGGAAAAAATAAAAGTTGAGGAAGATACAATTATTGATTTTGAAAAACTGTTTTGGGATCCTGCCAAAGAATTAGAGATTAACTGATCAGCTGTAATATGGACTGATCATTAAGTAAACCACAACTCCTGTAACAGCTACATACAACCAGATTGGATAGGTTATTCTTGCTAATTTTTTATGCTTTTCATATTCACCGGTAAGAGATCGATAGGCTGTAAATAAAATGAATGGGAGAATAATTCCCGCTAAAGGAATATGTGTTCCTAAAATAAAATAATATACAATTCGCAAAGAGCCGCCTAATGTTTTTTCATCCGCACTTACAATACCATTATGATCAATATCGCCGAATTTTGTTTCACCGGCAAACAAATGATGACATATATAAGAAACAAGAAATAATATTGAAAGAATAATTGCAGCAATCATTATTTTTTTGTGAAGCAAATATTTTTTCTGTTTAATTGCCCATAATCCGAGCAATAATAAAACAGTAACAGAAAAATTTATCCATGCATTTGCTTTTGCAAATAAGTGAGGGTTAAACCCCAGATCAACATTCAATTTTACTTTTGATAAGATTGCGACTGCTACAAAAACGATTATCGAAACAATCCAGATAAATTTTTTCGCTTTTCTATCATTTTTTGTTAAAGATGGCTTAAAGCCAGGATCTATATTCTGAATCACCGATTCTGTTTTTATTTGTATTTGTGTATCCATAATCAACTTCTTCCAAATAATTCTTTTAAAAATTCTCCAAAATTTTTTTTCCTTTCTTTTTCAAGCATTAGCAATGGAATATCTCTTACCAGTTTTTTTTGTGCTACAGAATCAAATCCATCATAAAAACCCCGTACAATTTTTTCCCTGTCCAACAGGAAAAAAAGGCTGGTATGAATAAACCCCGTATCAATTTCGGCATCAGCAATATTTGCTTTCATTTCCTGGAGAGCAAAATCATAAAACTCCTTCCTGTCGCCGGTTACAAACCACCAGTTATCAGGACTTGCATCAAATTTATCTGCAAACTTTCTTAGCTGTGGAACTGAATCATGCAATGGATCAATGCTTACAGAAATAAATTGAACAAATGATGTATCATTCTTTTTAAAAGCATCCTGCAACTTTTTCATTGCCCTTACCATACCCGGGCAAAATGTTGGGCAGCGTGTAAAAAAGAAATCCAGTACAATTACTTTTCCTTTGATATCATACAATGAAACCTTTTGCCCAAGCTGGTTTGTAAAAGAAATATTTTTTACATGATGCCATACCGTATCATACGTTGTCTTACCATTTTTTTCATTTACAGCAACGCTATCAAAAAAGATCCTGCGGGGCATTTGTACAGCACGCTCACTATAAAATTTTACCAGCAGGTAACTTACTGCCGGAACTAAAGCCGCCAACAGTAAAGCAAGAAGCGCTTTTTTATTCATTATCTAAATTGGTAAAACAAAACCTGCCTACCGGCAGGCAGGTAGCCATTACTATTGCAATGGCTAAGTATATAAAACGCAATCAATCGTCGTTAGTCTTTCTGACCATTTTGTTTTGCGGGGATAGAAGTTTTCTCATATGTTTTTTCTTTATAAATTCTGCTTCCTGCATCTGTGTTTCTCAAATTTTTCCAGGCATTACCATCCCACAAAAAGGCAACAATAAACCAAACAAATAAAAGCAACGGAACAATTATCGTCATTATCATATTCCTTATTTCATCGCCTAAATGCATAAAAACTGAAACAATATAAAATGCCTTAGCCATTGTAAGAATACAAACCATCCCCTTAAACATTAATACCAGGATATGACTTGGATTTTCTCCTTTATGAATAGTATATATAGTTAACCCTATTCCTAATTCGAGAATGGTAAGTACTAATAATATCCAGAATGTTTTCCAAATTCTTTTTACCTGTGTACCATCATCATGATGACCCATATCTGCTGTTACAACTTGTGACATACTTATTATTTAATTAATTAAACAAGATAAAAACATAAAAACACAAATACCCAAACAAGATCCACAAAGTGCCAGTATAACCCTGCCTTCTCTATCATTTCATAATGACCTCTTTGTTGAAAATGTCCCAGTCTTGTTTTGATCAGCATTACTGAATTTATTATCACGCCGGAAAATACATGAAAACCATGGAAGCCCGTAATACCAAAAAAGTACCCCCCAAATGCAATCGGGCCGGGGGTTGCCACTTCTTTTCCATTAAATAAAATCTCAGGTCCCCAGGGATTATGCGTAACGGTTGTTCCCCATTTTTGCACCACACCATTAAATAAAACTTCATGCTGACCTGTTATTAAATGCGTCCACTCCCAGGCCTGGCAACCTAAGAAAGCAAGTCCGCCAAGGATGGTGAATACCAGCCATTTTTCTACTCCCTTCCTGTTCATATTATGCCCGTCATGTACTGCCAGCACCATCGTAACCGAACTAAGGATCAAAATAAAGGTCATAAGGCTCACGAATGCCAGCGGTAAATTTGCATGACCTGTAAACGGAAATGCATTAAAAACATGGTTGGCATCTGCCCATACATTTTGACTGAATCTTATGGTACCATATGATATAAGAAAAGCGCCAAAAGTAAAAGCATCGCTCATTAAAAAATACCACATCATTAGTTTGCCATAGCTAACATTAAACGGGCTTTTACCTCCGCTCCATAATTTAGTTGTTGGTTGTGCTGTAGCTGTCGTCATTAAAGAAACTTTAAAAAGTTATTGCAAAAATAAAAGTTTAAATGTTGTTTACCTTATCATCAATAAAAAAAATAATAAATAAATCCAAAGCAGATCAACAAAATGCCAGTAAGTGCTCATCATTTCCACGGGCACCGCCGAATATATTTTCTGC
>JAYVEA010000235.1:0-11146 GCA_043749085.1 Chitinophagales bacterium | reverse complement strand
TTGTAACCAGGAAAAGTAATGCTGCTAATAAAATACCGCTGTTCTTTTTCATGATGTTTATTTTTTTATTTTAGTAATTGCTGATTCGGATTCAATATTTTTAAGTGAATTTTTTCTTTTTGCTTCATCAATTGAATGTGTAGAGAAAACATTTCTTTCTTTTTTTGCCAACTGTGCCAAATGTGTGTAAAATTTTTTCAATACATCCAATTCTTCATCAGTTAGGTCTTCAATTGAAATTAGCCTGTTGCTTGCCTCATGACTGGCGGCGATCAACTCATTTAATTTTAGTTGTATTGCAACGGTATCTTTATTTTGAGAATGCTGAATTACAAACACCATTAAAAAAGTAATGATTGTTGTACCGGTATTAATAACCAGCTGCCATGTATCAGAAAAATGAAATATAGGGCCTGTTATACCCCAGGCTATTATTACTAAAGTGGCAATTATAAAAGCAGCAGGTTTACCTGTTGCCCGTGTTACTACATTAGAGAAACTATTAAAGAATTTAGATAAACCACTTCTTTTTTTTCTGGTCATATTTTTTTCTAAAAGTAATCATTCCAAAAAAATTTTTTTATTTTTTCTTCGCATATTTAAAACGTAACACCAATAATATGGAATTTAAAAGAAAAGAAAAGCTGTTTGTATAAATTACTGGTCCATCCTTTCTTAAAATCCCATAATATATCCAGCATCCTATACCACCCATTAATACCAATATCATAACTAACGAAAGATCTTCTACTTTCTTTTCTTTAAAAGTTTTAATAAGTTGGGGAAGCATTGAAACTGAAGTAAAAATACCTGCTGCAATCCCAATAAACTGTATATATTCAGGTTTCATTATACCTCTACCTGTATTTGTAAAGAACTATACTTATTTAAAAAAGTCAGGTTATTTAACCTGACTTATATTCACACCTGATTTTATACTTTCCCAAACCGTTTAAAATCCTGACAAATACACGGCATTAGTAAATGTTGCTTCTTTTGTTGCTTCTTTATTCTTTATTCCGGCTGCTTTAGTCTCCTGCCTTTTAACCCCTATGTTATCCTCTTTTTTTAATTGATCAATCTTACCCTCGTTCTTAGGAGAAACAAGAAAAAAGAAAAGCCAGAATGAAGGAAGAATCAATTCTTTTAATAAATTTTTTGTCATGACTATTCTGCTCTTGCTTCTACGTTAATATTATTTTCTGCTATACTGGTTAATAATTCATCAGCTTCTTTTTCTTCTGCAAGAGTTTGAACCATAAGATCTGCAATCTCATTTTTGCCCAGTGTTTTTGCAAGTTGAGCAAGGCTGCCATAAGTGGCGATTTCATAATGTTCTACTTTCTGTGCTGCCATAATCAATCCTACATCTCTTGTCAGAGTGCCTTTTTCAGTATCTTCAATTATACCCCCGGCTTCTTTAGTCAACCCGTCCATAGCCTCACATTTTTTACCCTGCGCTTTTTTATCCAGCATTCCAAAAGCCTGCTCTAATCTTTCAACTTGTACCCGTGTAACTTCAAGATGATCTGCAAATGATTGTTTTAATTCTTCAGATGTAGCGGCTTTTTCCATTTTGGGGAGCGCCTTCAGCAAATGTTTTTCAGCCCAATAAATATCTTTTAATTCATCAAGAAATAATTCTTCCAGCATACTGGATTCACCATCCTTTGAAGATGTATTTGAAGAATTTTGAGAGGAATTTTTACTTCTGCCCTGGGAAGCAGATTTAGTTACTTTGTTAGAAGTAGATTCGCTTTTAGTTTTTGTTTGTGCCATAGTGTTAACTTTTAAAAATGATTAGAGATATTCTTTCTTTAAAGATTATGCCAAAGTTTCTATCAAATAAGATTAATACATATTGAAAATAAGTATCGTTTCTGTTCCTCAGAATGGGAAAAAAAATACTCAAAGGCATGGTAAATTTTTGTTCTGTCAACCCTTTCGCATAAGCGTTTCAAAACCTTTATCAGCTTATATTTCAGGCTTACTGTAATTATTAAAATAAGATTGGCAAAATATTTTATATAACTTGTAGTAGAATATTATTTTTTAAATTTTAAAACCACAAATTATGGGCTCAGGAAAAGTATTAGCAAGCGTATTAGCAGGTGCCGCAGCAGGCGCTATTCTTGGAATTTTATTTGCGCCCGATAAAGGCACAGAAACAAGAAGAAAAATTGCCGAAAAAGGGGCCGGATTAGCCGATTCTGTAAAGGGCAAAGTAAGTGAATACAGCGATGCCATTTCAGAAAAATATGATTCAGTAAAAGAAAAACTTACAGGGTTAGCATCAGAAGGACGGGATATGATAAACCAGGCAAGAGGTGGAGGTGCAGGAACCGGGGATAGAGGTGCTTCAATGAAAGCAGATGTTAGAAATTCAATGAATTCCTAGTATCTTATTGAAGTTACAAACAAGTTCCGGTGATAAACATATAGATATGGAAAATCAATCAACGCCTGTTGAATCATTGATAGACAGAGTAAAGAGTTATGTAGAAACGAGGATAGACCTGTTAAGGTTAAAGGCCATTGATAAATCATCTTCGTTTTTATCATTTTTTATATCGCTGATTGTGGTTATCCTGATAAGTTTTATTTCTGTTATATTGCTTAGCGTGGGTATTGCTCTTCTCTTAGGTGATTTACTTGGCAAACTATATTACGGTTTTTTTATTGTAGCCGGATTTTACCTTATCACCGGACTTGTTCTTTATTCATTACGGGAAAAATGGCTAAAAGCCCCGATTGCTGATTCAATGATAAAAAAACTAATGGATTGATCCTATTCAAATAATTGCAATGAAAAAGATACAAAAATCAGAGGAATTAAAAAATGCAATTCTTGAATTAGAAGCTAAAAAAATAGTGAGTGAAGAAGCCTTAAAAAGACAATTTCACGAAACCATAGAAATTTTTAAACCCGCAAATATTGTAAAAAATACTGTTTCAGAAGTATCGGCATCTCCCCAATTCAGACATAATATTTTAAATCTTGTACTAGGTCTTGGGGCAGGATACATTTCTAATAAAATTGCTACAGGTAAAAAAGCAGGCTTATTGGCACGAACTGCGGGTACAGCTTTACAATTTGGCGTTACCAGCCTGATAGCAAAAAATAAAGCCAACGAAGAAAATGTAGGTCACAAAAAGGGCAGTTTATTAAAAAGAATCTTTTCCCGCTCAGGCTCCTAATTTCTTTAAGCATTTATTCAGGTCAATTCCTTTTCCAAGTATTGGTGTAAATATATCTCCCATCTTTTTTACCCGTTTCATTATGTTATGAATATTAAAATCCTGCGGTGTTAATCCACTTTTAACTTCTTTCCATAATAATGGTGTAGATACTGTTGCTGCGGGTTTTGGGCGAAGGCTGTAAACGCAGGCAATAGTTTGTCCCCTTCTGTTTTGCAGGTAATCCATATAAATGTGTTTGTGTCCCCTCTTTTGCAGGTTTCTTTCAAGCGTTGTAAAATCCGGTATCTGTTCGTTGGCAAGCATGCAAATTAAATAGGCAAAATCTTTTACCTGCTCGTATGTATACCTTTTTGCTGTGGGAACATACACATGCAAACCTGATGCACCGGAGGTTTTACAGTAAGATGGTGCAACGGCTCTGTCCAAAACTTCTTTTACAACATTGGCTGCCTGTATCACCTGTTCAAAAGTATTTTCATTAGATGGATCGATATCAATCATGAGATAATCCGGATTATCAAGCGCTTCAATTGTAGAATGCCATGGATTAATTTCAATACTTCCTAAATTATTAAGATAGGTTAGTGTTGGTTTATTGTTGCAAATAATATAATTAATGTCTTTATTGGTTGATTCAGAAAAGAGTTTTTTTGTTTTTACAAATGAAGGAGCTTTCTGTCCTGCATCTTTATGAAAAAATCCTTTAGCGTTTATTCCATTGGGAGTTCTTAATAAAGATTGCGGCCTGCCTTTTAAATAGGGTAAAATATAATCTGCCATCTCAATATAATAATTGATTACATCTCCTTTGGTTATTCCTTCATCAGGGAAATATATTTTATTGATATTGGTTGCCTTTACTTTTATCTTGCCAAATACAAATGTTTTATCAGTTTTACTTTCCGGCTCTTCCAATTGTTTTTCACCTTTATCTATTTTTTTTATCTCTGTTTTTTTTACGGTTTTAGTATTTGCCATAGTTACTTCTTTAATAGATTTATCATCCCTTAAATGTAGAAATATCGGATGCCTGAGCATGCCATCTCTTGTTACTTCGGTAAATTTAATTTCGCAAACTAATTTTGGCTTGACCCAGGTTACAGGCATATTGGTTTTTACTTTTTCATCAAAAGGAGATTTAGTTTGTTTGAGGGGTTGCAGCAGATCCCACATTTCTTTTAATGATTTTTGATTAAAACCGGAACCTGTATGGCCAATGTATTTTAATTTACCTGCCTGTCCGGTAGGCAGGTCTTCATCCTGAATTGCGAGTACCAGCGCTCCAAAATATTTTCTTGCACCTCCGGGATCAGTATAGCCGGCAATTATCGCTTCCTGTGTTTTATTATTTTTTATTTTGAGCCATTCATTGGTTCTTTTACCGATGTAATATTGACTGTCAGCTTTTTTAGCCATAATTCCTTCAAGGTTCTTTTCTTTGCTAACATTAAAAAACGCAATACCCTTTTCCATTATGTGATCGGAATATTTTATCACTTCATTTTTTGGAATAATTCCCTGCAGCAATTCTTTTCTTTCAAGTAATGTAAGTTCACAGGTATTATGGCCATTAAGAAATAAAATATCAAAGGCATAAAACTGGATGGGGCGATGCCGGTTTTCTTCATAATGCTGCAATAGCTGGAACTCAGGGTGACCTTCATCATTTAGAACGACAACTTCGCCATCGATTACTACATCTCTTTTTATTTTTTTTAATTCGTCTACAATAACAGGGTAGGAGTTTTCAAACGTATTTCCATTGCGGGAATATAATTTCACGTTGCCGTTGCTAACTTCTGCAATAGCACGATAGCCATCCCATTTAATTTCATACAACCAATCTTTATCATCAAAGGGTTCTTCGGTTTTCTTTGCCAGCATTGGCTTTATGAAGTCAGTCAGTTTCCTGCTATTTTTTACTGAAGTTCTCAGGAAACTTTTTTTTAACAGAACCACTTTCTTTTGCAGAAGATTTTATTGAGCGAGTAGCCAGCTTTTCAGGATTATTTTCTGCAAGCCATTTGTTTATAGGTGAATTTTTTGGGGTTTCATTTTCACTGTTATAATCTTCATCAACTGCACCTTCATCATTGTGTTTTATTAGCAGCCATGTATTATCTTCTTTACCTTTTAGTTTCACCAAAGCAAACTCACCTTTTAATTTTTTACCAAACATCCTGAATTTTAAATTGCCTGAATGCAACCCTGCTTTCAAATGTTTTTGTGCAGTTTTAATATCAGAATTTTCAAGATCGGAATATGTTCCTTCATCCCAAATCTCCACAATACCAGCACCATAGCCGGAGGGTATTACTCCTGCAAAATCTTTATAATCATAAGGATGATCTTCAACCATCATGGCCAGGCGTTTATCTTTTGGATTTAATGATGGCCCTTTTGGAACAGCCCAGCTTTTTAAAACGCCATCCATTTCTAATCTAAAATCATAATGAAGATGAGATGCTTTATGACGTTGTATTACAAATGCCAGTTTTGATTTTGAAGATTTTGGCTTGCCTACTGGCTCTGGTGTTTCTTTAAAATTTCTTTTCTTTTTATAAAGCTCTAATGCCATTTTACGATGCTTTTTTACGTTTAGGAGTATCAAGACTTGCTTTTAATTGAGACATAAGATCCTGTGTTTTGCTATGTACTACTTTCATTTTCGGTACTTCTATTTTTTGCCCTTTGGCCTTTGCATGTATAAGTTTTAATAATTCATCCCTGTAATTATCCTTGTACTTAGATATATCAAATTTTGCTGTTAACTGATTTATTAATGAAACAGCCATTTGGAGTTCTGCAGGCTTTACCGTTGTGTTTTCGGGTAATGTAAGTTCTTTAGAATCTCTAATGTCTTCTTCAAAACGAATACGGTTTAATACTAAAACATCATTATCCGGTCTTAATATGGCCAGGCTTTCTTTACTTCTCATTACAAATGTTGATACACCCACCTTGCCTGTTTTTTTTAATGCCTGCAACAATAATTCATATGCTCTTGTTCCTGATTTATCAGGCTCGATGTAATAAGGAGTTTCATAATAGATGCTGCTTATTTCATCTTCTTTTACAAAATCAGATATCTCAATAGTTTTAGTTTTTTTAGCGCTGGCTGCTTCAAAATCTTTATCATCAAGAATTACATAATCGTTTTGATATTTATACCCCTTTACAATATTTTCCCATTTAACCTCTTTGCCTGTTTTTTCATTCACTCTCATAAATTTTATGTTGGAGTGATCTTTTTTATCAAGCATATCAAGGTCAAGGCTGCTGGATTGTGTAGCACTGTAAAGTTTTACCGGGATGTTTACCAGTCCAAAACCGATAGCGCCAGTCCATATTGGTCTCATTGCAAATGATTTTTATTGTATATATGAAAGTATTGTGCCCTATTTTATATTATACAAACCAGAATGTTATTATAAATAAATGAGGAAGAAATTCTACATGAAATAAAAAACTCCGGTCAATTGGCCGGAGTTTACTATAATTATTTAGTTAAAAATTAATATCCAGGATTGTTGCCACCAAAGTTGGGATTAACCGCAATTTCCAAGTCTGGATAGGGCAATTGAAATCTGTAATCTCCTGCGTTTAATGTGGCGTATGTGTACCGAGTACCACTGCCATCAGCTCTCTCTCCTTTGGTTGGGTCTCTTAATACAGGTAAATTCAATCTTTTAAGCGTAAAAAACCTATCACCTTCAAATGCAAGTTCTAATCTTCTTTGTAATAATATTTCGTCTAGCAATGCTTGCCCGGTCAAGTTTTCATTAGCCGGAACATAACCCGAATATCTTGCAGCCTTAAGTATACGAAGATCTGTTAAAGCAGCAGATTGATTTCCACTGCGATAATAAGCTTCCATTCTATTGAGCAAAACTTCTGCAGTCCTTATTACTTTTGCGTCTACGACACCTAAAACTGCTCCCCCTGGTCTTCCATTATATTTTATCACATGATTATATAGAACACCATTAAAGACACTTTGTTCAGTATAGGTTAATTTTCTAACATCAGGGGTAGTAAATAGTTGATACAAGTTATATTCAACAACATATTCTGATTTTTTCTGTCCACCCACTATTTGGTAATAGTTAACTCCTATAGCATTATTGCCATCAGCTACCGTATTTTTAATTTTGAAAAGCACACCTGAATCGGTTTGATCATTCCAGATGTTAGGAAAATTAGCTATTGATACTTCCTTTGTAGAAGCCTGAACCCCAATTGCCGCATTAGCTGCAGTAATTACTCCTGCATAATCTCCTTTATAAAGTAAAACACGGGAAAGGATTGCATTAGCTGATACTTTGGTTAATCTTATGACATTCGGATTATTAGATGAAGGAACTTGTACATTCAGATCAGCAATTAATGGAATTGCTGCATTAAGATCTGCAATCACTTTATCATAGAATGTAGTTACTAATTCTTTTTTCGGACTATTTGTGGCATCTGTTGTAGTAATGTAGGGGGTGATAGAGTCTGTATTGGTTGCATTTAAATATGTTTTTGCATATACCCGGGCAATATCAAAATGTACAAGAGCCCTCATTGCCAACGCCTGTCCTTTTGCATCATTTGCGAAAGCACCGGCAGTAAATTTATCAATGTTCTCTAATATGGCATTCGCTCTTCTAATAATAGTATATCCTTGGCCAAATAATCCATATGTATTAGAACTGGTATATTCCCATCTGGCAAAAGTAAGGAAAGAGCCTCTGCCCGAAGGATTAGTTATTACATTATCAGCGGTAGCATCAGCGAAAATATTCCAGGTTCCGCTATAATAAGCTCCTGAATTTCTAATACCGGCGTACATTCCATTTATAGCAAGAGTTACATCCGCCTGGGTATTAAAGGCCTGACTGGTTTCTATTTGATTATAAGGAAATAAATCAAGTTCAGTTTTTTTACAAGCAGAAATAGTTAATACTAATCCTGCTAGTGCATATATATATTTTTTCATATTTTTTATTTTGCTAGTTTAAAATTTAACATCAAAACCAAAAGTTAAAGCTCTTAAAGGTGGATAAGCATACACGTTGATAATTCCCGGATTTGTGGCACTTTCACGGTTAGCCTCACCAATTTCAGGGGTACCCTTAAACTTGGTCCCTATCCATAAATTTGTTCCCTGTACGTAAAATCTTAAACCTTTTAAGTAAATAGAAGAAGCTATCTTAGGTTTCAAATTATAGCCAATTGTTAAATCTCTTAATGAAATATAATCACCCTTTTGCAGATATTTATCAGTAGTTTGGAGAATATTCTGTGAGGCATCTAACGGGTTAGGATAAATTACATTGTCTCCTGGTTTTTTCCAATAATTAGAAGCCTCAGTATATTGCGGATATTGTTTCTTAAAACCGTCATTTGCAGCTTGTTGCCACTGAAGGTTAAAGATGTAGTTTCCTCCTGAATAATAGAACTGAATAGCAGCATCAAATCCCTTAAAAGAAACAGCACTATTAATACTGCCATAGTACTTAACATTAGGTGATTTGCCATCTAAATATTGGATATCACTACCTGAATAAGTAGTACTGGTTGTACCATCCAGTTTAATAAATAATTGTTTTCCTGTTGCAGGGTCAACACCTCCCCATTTCACTATCTTATAAGCAAATATAGGTTCGCCGGCTTTTAAATATGCAAGACCGCTGGTATTGGCGGCAGGCTGATCATCTTTATAAAGCGAAAGAACCTTGTTATCATTATTAGTATAATTAACTGACACATTCCAAACAAAATCTTTTTTACGGATAACATCACCAGCGAGTAATATTTCAAAACCTTTATTTTGTACTGTACCCACATTGCCCTGATATGAGCTGAAACCCGTAGTACCAGACACATTCACAGCAAATAAAAGTTTATCAGTTTTTCTTTTATAATAGTCGAAAGTTCCTGTAATACGATTATTGAACAAACCGAAGTCAAGCCCAAGATCATAATTTCTATTTGTTTCCCAAGTTAAATCGGGATTTGGTAATTGGTTAGGAACAGCAACCGGTAGATCATTGTACTTATCTGTTAATCTATATGTACCTAATGATGTATAGTTGCCAATATTAAAATTACCGGCAGTACCAACAGATCCTTTAATTTTTAAGTTATTTATGGCATTAACTTTAAAAAAACTTTCTTTTACGATATCCCATGCAGCGCCCACTGACCAAAAGTTAGCATTCCTATTATTTTTACCAAATCTTGATGAGCCATCCGAGCGACCGCTAAGATTTAGAAAATATTTTCTATTAAAATCGTATGATAAATTACTAAAATAAGATATTAGTGAATAATCTGTACGAAAGGAAGTTGTAGTAATGGGAGTTCCTGAATTATCGAGAGTTGATACTGATGCAGTAGGAAATACTCTTCCGGTTAATAAATAACTATAAAATTTATTTTTTGTAAATTCCTGACCAACTAAAACATTTAGATTATGCTTTTCATTAAAGCTTTGAACCCAGTTTTCGGTATTTACAAATGAATATATAAAATCCTGGTTTCCCTGATCAGTTTTTTGACCGGTTGCCAACCCTAAAATAATTCCTAGAGCTGATTGAGGAAGAATATATGTTTGATCATTTAATGTATTATAGTTTGAAGCCAACTTAGATTTAAAAGTAAAGTGCTTGAAAGCTGAAATTTCTCCGAACAAAGTTCCGAAAGTAGCAATTCTTTGTACATCACGTTGTTGTCCATCCTGTTGTGCCAAGGGATTCAATCCTTGAAACGTAGGATTATAAGTAATACCGTCTGCTAAATAGAGAGGTTCATATGAATTAATTAAGTATAAACCAGCATAGGAGTTTTGGGAATTAAATAATTCTCTTACAATACTTTCTCTACTATGACTAACTCCTATATTAACTCCTGTTCTAAACCATTCTTTAGCTTTGTATTCAATATTTAATCTGCCGGATTTACGATTAAAAAAAGATCTATATTCATTACCTTCTCTATCACTTTTATTTAAGGAAAAATAGTATCTGAATTTTTCATCCGCACCTGATAAAGCAATTTCATGCGTTTTTTGAATTCCCTTAGGTATAAATAATGGTCTCCAATCCATAACGGAACGGCTTATCAATAAATTCCAAAGATCCTGCCTTTGGGCATCGGTAAGAACTTTTACAGGGCTAACACCAGCAGGAATAATATACCCCCTGTTCCTAATCATTGTGTCAAGGATATTATTTGTATAGTTCAACTCGTATTCATGTTGCAGTTTTTCCTGAGGAGTCATTAATCGTACATTTTGAAGCTCCTGGGCCTCTGATTGTCCATACTGATATGAATAACGAAGCTCCGGTTTACCAACCGATCCTCTTTTGGTTGTTATAACTAAAACCCCATTTCCAGCTCTTGAGCCGTAAATTGCAGAAGCAGAAGCATCTTTTAATACAGTAACATTTTCTATATCATTTGAGCTAATGGCGTTAAAAGCCGCCGCACTTATAGGTCCACCGTCCAGAATTATTAAAGGCTCAGATGAAGCATTAATAGAACCTTGCCCTCTAATTCTAATTACAGCATTCGCTCCGGGTCTTCCACTTGTTCCTGTTATCTGCACACCGGTTGCCTTACCCTGTAACTGCTGTAAAAAAGATGCAATAGGTTTTTGTGCAATTTCACCGCCAGCTACATTGGAAGTTGCCCCCGTTGATTCCGATTTTTTAATGGTTTGGTAGCCTGTTATTACCACAGATTCTAATGTAGAATTTGATGGCTTCAAAACCATTGAATAGTTGTCGTTATTCCCTACAGAAAGCCTTTGTGTAGCATAACCTACATAGGTAATTTCAATCTGTTTAACCCCTTTTGGTAAGTTAATTGAATATTTACCTTCGGAATTGGTGGTAGTTGACGATACACCTCCAACAGCAGCCACAGTAGCTCCGGGTAAAGGATTGCCCTGCTCATC
>JAYVEA010000234.1:0-28732 GCA_043749085.1 Chitinophagales bacterium | reverse complement strand
AACGCTTCAATCCATCTGCATGTTTTAATATTTCTTTTGTAAATAAAGTTTTATCAATAACCATTGTCATGTAAAGAATAATAAATCATTCCCAAGTTACAAAAAACATTATTATACGGTACATGAAACTGCGCCGTTTACCAGCACCTCCACCAGGTTGGCAGCGGTTACAATTTTAGCTCCTTCAATCAGGTCAGCATCAGTGATGCCTCTTGGCTTTGTACAGGCTCCGCAAGCCCATATTTTTCCACCATTGGTAATCACTGATTGCATTAATTCTTTCAGAGGTGTAAAGCCTTCTTTATTTACCTGCTCTGCATAATTCTTTGTAGCAAGCCACACACCTTCTACCGTAAGAAAAACGGTTATGTCCTGATCTGCAGTAGCTGCTACGTTGGCTACAATGAATGGAAGAATGGCTCTTTCTGCATCTTCCTTTCCATGAGTGCAATGAATAACCAGTGGATTTGCCATGACTTTAAATTTTTGTTTTATGAATTTTTCTTTTTTATGTAGAACAATGTTTCTTTTTCATTCAGTTCTTCAACAGTAAGCAATGTATGCCCTGTAAGCCTGCACCATGCAGGGATACCAATCCGTGATGCAGGATCATCATTTGTTACTTTAAGGATTTCATTCGCCTGCATGGGAGAGATTGCCCGCTTTATATCAGGTGTAAGATTTAAACAGGCAAGACCTGAAGCAATGAGTTCTTTATCGGCTTTCATTATTTATTTATTTTTTTTGAAAGCACAGAAACACTTTTAACGCCATAATCTTTTGATGCACCTTGTGCTGATTTTGAAATGAAACCATACGCATGATTATTTCTTACCAGGCTTACTTCCATTCCTGCATTATCTATTGCCTGCGTGTAATTATCCTGCTGACTTGCACCGCCAATACATGATGCCCACAAAGTTGTATTACAAACTACATTTTCAGGTAATTGTTTTTCGGTAACAATATCAGCAATCGCCATTCTGCCACCGGCTTTTAAAACACGGCACACTTCTTTAAATACTAATTCTTTATCAGGACAAAGATTTATTACACCATTGCTGATAACTACATCAAACGTTGCATCAGGGAAAGGGAGCTTTTCAATATATGATTTATGAAAAGAGATATTTTCAAAATCATATTGCTTACGCAACCGTTCTGACTTTTCCAATTGCTCATCTGTCATATCCGCCCCGTATACTTTTCCGGTCTTTCCAACTTTCAGCGCTGCTACAAAGGCATCCATTCCTGAGCCGCTGCCCAGATCCAGAACTGTTTCTCCTTCTTTAATATCTGCCATATCAAAATAATAACCTACACCGGCAAAAGATTCAATAGCAGCAGCCGGTATGTTGTCAAGATCATTTTTATCATACCCAAGTTTTTCGGCAAGGCTTCTGCCCATTTCAAAATGATATTCAGCTTCAGGATGTAAGGCAACATCCTTATACATGTTTTTTACTTTTTGTTCAAGCTCGGTGGTATTGAGTTTTGGTGTTGCTGTTGCTTCCATATAAAATGATTTTAGAAAGTACCAGACGCAGAAAGAAGAAAAAAGTTCCCAGGATTATATTTTTTTAAAAGATTGATGTAGTAATATTTTAAATGATAAGCATAGTTATATCTTTACAAATATGAAAAAGCTGCTATCAATAAAATTATTTGTACTCACAAGCATTCTATTTTTTGCCATTGATAGCAGGGCACAAAACCCTGTTAACTGGACAAACAAACAATTAATTGAGCCATCAGAGTTGACTGCTGCAATAAAAAACCAAAAAACTGCTCCGATGATATTTAGTGTTGGTCCTGCTGCAACTATTCCTCATTCTATTGATATAGGAATGGTAAAGGATAAAGCTAATCTTGATAAATTTAAAAACGAATTGAATAAGCTGCCTAAGCAAACAAAAATAGTTGTGTATTGCGGATGTTGTCCTTATGAACATTGCCCTAATGTTCGCCCTGCAATTGATGTATTAAAAGAAATGAAATTTACTAATTACTTTCTGCTGAACTTACCAAATAACATTAAAAAAGACTGGATAGATAAAGGGTATCCTACAACTAAATTATAAAGTACCTGCCAGGTAAATATTTTTTTATTTTTTAGTGTTGGTAACCCAGCTATCCATAAAATAAATAATTTTTTTCCCGTTTGTGTTTTAGCAGATCAATTAACTGTAAACTCAGGAATAATTTATTTGATTCTCTAATTGTATTTGCTTTTGCGTTTGTGTAAGATTTGAAAGGGATACCATTCAATATTAGGAGGTTTTTTTTTGCCTCAAACAATACCCCTGCGGGATGCGAAGCATCTATGTCTGTATGGATAACGAAATCTGTTCTTCCTTTGGTTGCTATTTTATATTTGGGATTGTAATAAGTGTTTTTTAGCAAGTCCATCACATGCCCTTTCATATTCTCCTAGCTTTCATTAGGGTTAATATGCAGTAATTTGAAATTGAATTTAAACTTTTCAATGTCCGCTCGTTCAGGCTTTATAAGATGGTAAGCATCATTAAGAAATTATTTTAAGGAAAGTTGTTTCAATTTCATGCAAAATAGTAGAGGAAAAATACGAAGAAAGTAAGTTATAAATACTGTTGCAGAAAAGGGATAGATAATAAAAGGGGCATTCAGCAGTATTGATACACGTTGCTTTGCATAAATGCTATCAATATGTAGAAAATAAAACCCCTGCTATAATTGTATTTGCAAGGGATTTAATATTATTTGATTTACTATTTGGCGGAGAGAGAGGGATTCGAACCCCCGGACCTTTAACAGTCAACGGTTTTCAAGACCGCCGCATTAGACCGCTCTGCCATCTCTCCGGCGCAAAAATACATTTTGAAATAGTAAGTCTCAAAAAAATAAATAAAATGTATTTTTATAATTGATTAATTAAGGAAAAAGCATAGCTCACATATTATTGAAGATATTGGCTATATGCAAAAATTTAGCTTACTTTGCGCAACATTTTAAAAGCACAATTCACACATAAGTTTGTGCCATGCCCTTAATCTAAACTTGATGAAAAAAAACTCCCTTACATTAAATATTATTTATATAGTTATATCATTTGGGTATGTAGTTTTACTCGGTTCATGCGCTCCTGCAAAAAATGTTGTTTATTTTCAAAATTTACCAAAAGACACTAATCTTCCCAACCTGGTTGATAATAATTTTGAATTAAAGATTCGTGAGAATGATTTATTATATATAGGAATTACTAGTCCAGACCCGGTAGGTACTCTTTTATTTAATTCTCCGCAGGGTGCAGTAGCTGCTTCAGGTCAATCTGCGGGAAATAATAATACCACAGGCTATCTGGTAGATAAAGAGGGTAAAATTATTTTTTATAAATTAGCTTCTATTCATGTTGAAGGATTAACAAGAGAGGAATTAAAGTTGCGATTACAAAAAGACCTGGCACCTTATCTTAAAGATGCAGTAGTAACTGTAAGGTTTTTGAATAATCATATAACAGTTTTGGGGGAGGTATCAAGACCACAGGTGTTAACAATGTCAACTGAAAAATTATCTCTATTGGAGGCTATAGGATTGTGCGGCGATATTACATTTACCGGAAGAAAAGATAATATTTTAGTAATTAGAGAAATGCTTGGTGGGAAACAGTTTAAAAGATTGAATCTTACTGATAAGTCTATTTTCAATTCTCCTTTTTATTATTTAAAGCCTGATGATGTAATTTACGTTCAGCCTACCGAGATTAAAATTAAAAATAGTGGGAATGCTCCACAAACAATCGGTTATTTTTTAACCGGATTGTCTATAGCTATTACGTTATTATTAAACTTACTCCGCCGTTAAATATCTGTATAATTAATATGGACGATCAGCAATTTTTTAAACAACAACCAGAGAGAAATGTAGTTTTGCAGATTCTGGAAAGGTATCTCCCTTTTTGGCCTCTTTTTGTTATTACTACCGGGCTTTCGCTTGCTGTTACTTTTGTATATCTGCGTTCTCAGGTTCGTATATATGTAGCCTCTGCTAAAGTTCTTTTAAAAGACCCAAATAAAGGATCAGGAGATTCTAAGATATTGGATGCCTTAAATATTTTTGGTGATAAAAAAATAGTAGAAAATGAAATTGTTGTTTTGAAGTCTACTAATTTAATGCAAGAAATAGTAAAGGAACTTAATCTTTATGTGTCTGTTTATAATGAAGGAAAAATAAGGGTGGAAGAATTATATAAAGAAAATTCTCCTGTATACTTTCATACTTCTCAACCGGGAACTAGTACTCCATCGAAAAAATATTTTTTTTCAATTGATTGGAATCGAAATGTAATAAATATTGATAATAAAATTATTCATTTTAATGATAGTGTTCTTTTAAATAATATAGTTTACAGTGTTGAAATAAACCCTTCATACCCTACAGATTTAAAAGGGAAAAATTATTTTGTAGAATTCAATTCAATTGAAGGAACTTCTGGAAAAATAATAAACGATCTTAAGGCAAATGCTATATCTAATCAATCAACTGTAATTGATATCAGATTAGAAACACCTGTTCCAGAAAAAGGGATAGATATACTTACTAAATTATTTGAAGTTTATAACAGTACCGGCATTGCTGATAAAAATCAAACAGCAGCAAAAACCTTAGCTTTTATTGATAACCGGTTGGGATTAGTGACTTCACAATTAGATAGTGTGGAAAAAAATGTTGCAAGCTTTAAGTCAAAAAACCAGGTTATAGATCTTAGTGCACAAGCTCAATTATATTTAGATAGAGTAAAAGAGTCTGACAAAAGTAAAACCGATATTGAAATACAACTGGATGTTTTAAATGATGTTAATAATTATATTAATAATAAAGGTCAAAAATCAGGTATAGTTCCTTCTCTTACATTATTAAATGATCCTACATTAGCCAATTTGGTGGCAAGGCTTTATGATTCTGAATTTCAATTAGAAAAAAACAGAAGTATATCCGGAGAGAAAAGTGATGCGGTTATTTTAGCCCAGGACCAAGTAAACAGGATACGATCAGATATTCGCGAAAACCTGGGGAACATTCGCAAAAACTTATTATCTGCTAGAAATAGTATTAATTCTACAATTGGCACCAGTACCAGTATACTTAGCCAAATACCTCAAAAAGAAAGAGGTCTAATTGATGTAACAAGACAACAGGCTATAAGAAATAATATATATTCGTACTTACTACAAAGAAGAGAAGAAACAGCTCTAAATTCTGCTTCTACTATCGCCGACTTACGTGTTATAGAAAAGGCAGCATCTTACGGACCAATCAAACCAGTTGCGAATAATTATTACCTCACCGGTTTGGTTATAGGTATTCTTTTTGCTCTATTTATACTACTTATTCGGGAACAATTTAATAGTAAGGTTTTATTTACAAGCGAAATTGAAGAAAAAACAAAAGTTCCGGTAGTAGGAGAAATTATTCAGGTAGCATCTAAAACTCCAATAGTTATTCAGGAAGGGAAGCGTACAATTATTGCTGAGCAATTCAGATCATTAAGAACTAATCTAAGCTTTATGGCACTAAGTGAAGATGCTAAAACAACCCTTATAACTTCAAATATATCCGGTGAAGGAAAAAGTTTTGTATCAATCAATCTTGCTATTAGCTATACACTTACTGATAAAAAAGTTGCCCTCCTTGAACTGGATCTGAGAAAGCCACGACTTAGCAACCTGCTTGATGTAAGCAGAGATCCTGGAATTTCTAATTATCTGGTTGGTAAAATTCCAATTGAAGGTATAATCAAAGAAACAGTGATAAAAAATTTATTTATAATATCAGCAGGCGCCATACCACCAAATCCATCCGAACTAATTTTAAGCGGCAAGTTTAAAGAAATGATAGAAGAGATTAAAACAAGGTTTGATTATCTAATAATAGATTCTGCTCCTATTGGTCCTGTTTCAGATTCGTTACTGCTAAAGGATTATGCTGATACCACAATATTTGTAGTAAGGCATAATGCCACTCCTAAAATGTATTTAAAGCTTATTGACAATTTGTTTAAGCAAAAGAAATTTAAAAATATGTGCATCGTATTCAATGGCTTAAAACGCAGAGGTATTGGTGGCAATTATGGATATGGTAACTATGGATATGGCAATTATGGATATGGATATGGAGAAGGTGGTCAGGGTTATTATATTAAAGAAGAGAAAAAAGGCTTTTTATCAGGAATTAAAAAAATTTTACGTAAATAAGAACTGACTTACGTACAAGATATAAATAGTATTTCAATATTTTAACCTTTCAGTCTAAAATTCATGTGGCTGAGGGACAGCGAAGCTTTATCTATGACCGAAACAACTTTAAACTGGTACGCTGTAAACACCAGACCCAGATGGGAAAAAAAAGTTGCACAAATACTGAATACAAAAGGCATTGAAAATTACTGCCCGTTAAACAAAGTAATAAAACAATGGAGTGATAGAAAGAAAATAGTTCTTGAGCCCATATTTAGGTGCTATGTATTTGTAAAAGTTGAAGAACAAAAAAAATGGGATTTAAAAAGAATAGACGGCATCCTTAATTATGTATACTGGCTTGGGAAGCCAGCGAAAATAAAAGAGCAGGAAATTAATACTATAAAAAAATTTCTGCACGAATTTTCCGATGTCGCAGTGGAACAAATAGGATTACAGGTAAATAAAAGAGTAAGAATACGCCAGGGTGTATTAATGAATTATGAAGGCATATTACTTGAGCTTTCCGGAAGCAGGGCATTTGTAAGAATAGAAAGCATGGGCATACAATTAAGTGCTTATTTTGATAAAAAGAACCTCGAAAATATAATTTGAGTATTCAAACTTCATACAAAAAGATTACAGATATAAGTGTGTAGGATAGCCGGAATAGTTAATAGAGCATTACCTGTAGAAAAATTGCAGGAATTGGTGAAAGGTATGTGTCATGTACTCAGGCATGGCGGACCTGATGATGAAGGCATTTACTGTTCATCCAAAAATTCTCTTGTTATCGGTAATCGCAGGCTTGCTTTACTTGATCTAAGCAAAGCCGGTCATCAGCCAATGAGCTATGCTGACGGAAATTATCACATTACTTATAATGGAGAATTATACAACTTTCCGGAATTAAGAAAAGAGCTTATTCAAAATGGATTCACGTTCGTTTCAAATAGTGATACAGAAGTTATTCTTGCATCCTTTGCAGCCTGGGGCACAAATGCTTTTGAAAGGTTTAATGGCATGTTTGCTTTTGCATTATGGGATGAAAAACAATCTACTTTGTATTTAGTAAGAGATTCAGGAGGAATTAAACCGCTGTATTATGCAGTTAACAATGAACAACTCGTTTTTGCTTCTGAAATTAAAGCATTCAAATCTATTCCTGAATTACAGGATGAAGATCCGAATTGGCCTGTTTATATGATGGCTTATGGGCATTTACCCGAGCCAATCACCACATTACATTATGTAAAACCCCTTGCAAAAGGAACTTTTTTAAAGTACCATATACCTGAAGGAAAGTGGGATATCTCAACGTATAGCAGTTATAGTTATAGTGAAATAATTTCTGACAGAAAAGAGGCTATCTCATTAATAAAAAATTGCCTAACAATGGCAGTTAAACGGCATCTATTATCTGATGCACCAATTGGCGTTTTCTTAAGCGGTGGAATTGATTCTTCAATTACTGCTCTTCTTGCTAATGATAAGGGCAATAGCCATCTTAATACGCTTTCACTCCACTTTGCTGAAGGTCAATATTCTGAAAAAAAGTACCAGGATATGGTGCTGCATCGTTTATCCTGTAATCATCATCAGCATCTTCTATCTGAGCAGGAGTTTCACAATTATTTTCCCCAGATTATAAACAATATGGATCTTCCAAGTACTGATGGAATTAATACATGGTTTATAAGTAAATATGCGAAAGAAATAGGATTAAAAGCTGTGCTCTCTGGCGTGGGAGGTGATGAATTGTACGGAGGCTATCCCTCATTTAGCCGAATGGAGAAAGTTAATATGTTGGAAAAATTACCGAATGCTTTTTTAAGAAATTCCACCTTTGTGAAGTCCAAAAAATTACGTCGTCTGACGTATTTAAGTCTTGGAGGGGCAAAAGGAAAATATCTTTTCTTACGGGGGCATTTTATTCCAAATGAAATCGCCAACCAATTAAATATTAAAGAATCTCAGGTTTGGGATATACTTAAAGAGCAACCATTGTTAGATAAAATAGATCATCTTTCTCTGCCTAACCAGGCAAGCTATATTGAGATGAACTTATACATGCAGAACCAGTTATTACGAGATAGTGATGTAATGAGTATGGCAAATGGGATAGAAATTAGAGTTCCTTTTTTAGATAAAGAATTTATTACGTTATCCCTGCAAATAAAGTCAGCTATAAAATACGCTGGTAAGTTTAGAAAACAACTATTGATTGATACATTCAAAGATGTTTTGCCGGAACCGATCTGGAACAGACCGAAAATGGGCTTTTCATTTCCTTTTAAAGAATGGCTGGCAAAAGATGAATTTGTAAAAGACAGTCTGCATTCAGCGGGGGATTCTACTAAATCAAATTATAAAAAATTTCTGGCTGGTGAAATGCATTGGTCGCAATTAATGACTTTGGTGTTATTGAAAAAAAATGCTCATGCATAAAAAAGCAATTGTTATTGGTATTACAGGTCAGGATGGATCTTATCTTGCCGAATTATTATTACAGAAAGGATATAAAGTTTATGGCATTACAAGAGATATATTGGATTATGATGATAAAAAGCTAAGATATCTGGGAATAAATGGTGAAGTAGAAATTATAGAATTATCTTCTTTAGATAAGGATAGAATAATAAAATTTTTAAAAAAAATAAACCCTGATGAGGTTTACAATTTATCAGCTCAAAGCTCAGTTGGTTATTCATTTGTTGATCCTTTCTCAACTTTAAACTACAATACATTAAGTGTTTTAAACTGGCTGTATGCTATTAAAGCATCTAATAATAAAATAAAATTTTACCAGGCTTCCAGCAGTGAAATGTTTGGGAATGTGCCAACAGAAGATCTGCCCTTAAAGGAGAGTCTTATTTTCCGTCCTGCCAGTCCTTATGGAATATCTAAAGCTGCAGCACACTGGCTGGTAGTAAATTACAGGGAAAGTAATAGAATTTTTGCTTCATGTGGTATCCTGTTTAATCACGAGTCCCCGCTTAGAGGTGAAAATTATGTTGTAAAAAAAGTGATCAACACTGCTGTAAAAATTAAAAAAGGTTTATATCAAGGTCCGCTGGTTTTAGGAAATCTTAATGTGAAAAGAGATTGGGGATATGCACCGGAATATGTTAAAGCAATGTGGTTAATACTTCAGCAAAAAACACCAGGAGACTTTTTAATATGTTCAGGCAATGTAATGGCTTTAAAAGATCTTGTAGATAATGTTTTTAAAGCCCTGAATTTGGATACAAGTGTGCACCTTAAACAAGACCCTTCGTTATTACGACCTGTTGATCTTGAAATTATTTATGGCGATAATACTAAAGCCAAAGAGAAGCTAGGATGGTATTATGATATTTCCAATGAGCAATTAATACAAAAATTAATTGCCGAGGAAGAAAAATTTATTGATTGGGAATTAACGGCATGAGCGAAGAAATAAGGGTTACATATTATCAAAGAAAATCAAGGAAGTATAATAACTTCAGCATTGAGAATTATTTTAATGCAGTGCGCTTAGGATTGCCAAAAAATATTATTCCTGCCGTTAAAATATGTACATATGAAAGCAACGGAATATTTAAACGTTTATATAATAGTATAGAAGCAATATCCAGGCAGTCTGATGTTAATCACATTACGGGGGATGTACATTATTTGGCCTTTTTTTTAAAGAGAAAAAAAAACGTGCTTTCAGTGATGGACTGTGGACAGTTAAAAGTTTTGAAAGGAATAAAATTAAAATTGTTTCGCTTTTTTTGGTTTCAGCTACCTGCAGCAAAAAGCAATTATATAACTACAATATCTACTGCCACCAAAAACGATCTTTTAACCTATATTAAATTTGATGAGAATAAAATAAAAGTAATTCCTGTTTGCATTTCTGATGATTTCAAAAGAAGCGATAAAATTTTTAATAAAATAAAACCACGAATTTTACAAGTAGGAGTTACACCAAATAAAAACCTTGAGCGCCTGGTTGCTGCTTTAGAAAATATTTCATGCGTTTTAGTAATTATTGGCAAGGTACCAGCCCATATTAAATTATTAGCCGGTGAAAAAAATGTAGAATTGGAATTATTTGACCGACCTCTTTCGATAGAAGAAGTGATGGAACAGTATAACTTAGCAGATATCATTACATTAATTTCCACGCTGGAAGGTTTTGGAATGCCTATAGTAGAAGGTAATACAATTGGTCGTGCTGTTATTACAGGCAATATTACATCTATGCCGGAAGTGGCTGCAGATGCAGCACATTTGGTTGATCCGTTTTCAATAGAAAGTATGAAAGAAGGATTTATTCAGATCATAAATGATAATCAATATCGAAATAAATTAATAGAAAGGGGATTTGAAAATTGTAAAAGATTTTCTAACGTAAAAATAGCTGAGCAGTTCGCAGAGGTATATAATTCTGTTGTTGAAAAATAATATAATTAATAATGGGTACAGAAGAATCAATAGAAAAAAAAGACTGGGATCTTATCATAGAACCGGGAAGAACTGAAAAGAATTATTGGAAAGATCTGTGGCGCTACAGGGAACTTTTTTATATACTTAGCTGGAGGGATATTAAAGTTCGTTACAAGCAAACAGTTATTGGTGCTGCTTGGAGTATAATCAGGCCTTTACTAACCACTCTTATTTTCACCATTGTATTTAGCAGAATAGCCAAATTGCAAAATCCCGGAGCCGCTCCTTACGCATTGATGGTGTTTGCAGGAATGTTACCTTGGCAATTTTTTAGCAATGCATTAAGCGAATCCAGTAATAGTCTTGTAGGTAATGCAAATCTTATTACAAAAGTTTATTTTCCAAGAATGATCATTCCCGCTAGCTCGGTAATTACAAGTATGGTTGATTTAGGTATTTCGTTTATCATTATGATAGGAATGTTTTTCTGGTTTCAGTTTGTTCCATCCTGGCATATTATATTTCTGCCCTTATTTGTCTTATTGGCCTTTTTATGTTCTTTTGGTATTGGTTTATATCTAACTGCAGTAAATGTAAAATATCGTGACTTTAGATATATTATTCCTTTTATTGTTCAATTTGGTTTATATATAACACCGGTAGGTTTCAGCAGTGCAGTTATTCCTGCTAAATGGAAGTTATGGTATGCTCTTAATCCTATGGTAGGCATCATAGATGGATTCCGCTGGTGTTTATTAGGAGATCCTATGAATTGGAATTCACTTTTGGTTTGCGTAACCATTATTGTGCTATTTCTATGGATAGGAATATTTTATTTTCGTAAAATGGAAAAAACTTTTGCCGATAATATTTAGTCGCAACAGAATATTTTATAAAATTTAGAAAAATAAAAGAAGTGAAGGATTTTGCGTTAATAGGTGCTGCCGGTTTTATTGCTCCCCGCCATTTAAAAGCAATTAAGGAAACAGGAAATAACCTTGTTGCAGCATTGGATAAGGTTGATTCAGTTGGAGTAATGGATAATTACTTTCCTGGTACTGATTTTTTTGTAGAATATGAAAGATTCGATCGCCATATTGAAAAGATAGCCAGGAAAGGAAAACCTATAGATTATCTTACTATCTGCTCTCCCAATTATTTGCATGACTCTCATATCCGTTTTGGCTTAAGGCATGGTGCCTCAGTTATTTGCGAAAAGCCATTGGTATTAAATCCTTGGAATGTTGAAGCGTTAGATAAGCTTCAAAATGAAACAGGTAAACAGGTTTTTAATATTTTTCAATTGCGTCTGCATCCTGATATTATTCGTTTAAAAGCTTTTTTTTTAAATAGCGATCCATCTAAAATATTTGATATAGATCTTACTTATATAACTGCTCGTGGTAAATGGTATTATACAAGTTGGAAGGGAGATATAATTAAATCAGGGGGTATTGCAACAAATATTGGAATTCATTTTTTTGATATGCTCATCTGGATATTCGGTAAAGTACTACAAAGCGTTGTTCATGTTCATACTCATGACAGAGCCGCTGGTTTTCTACAGCTCGAAAGAGCAAGAGTGCGGTGGTTTTTAAGTATAGATGAAAATACATTGCCAGGCTCTATTAAAGAAAAAAGACAACGCACTTATCGCTCACTTACAATGGAAAATAATGAAATTGAATTTAGCGATGGTTTTTCTGACCTACATACCAAAAGTTATGAAGCTGTTTTAGCAGGCAATGGTTTCCCACTTATAGAAGCTTTGCCTTCAATTGAATTGGTTCATAATATCAGATCACAGATTCCAATTGGAATTAAAGGAGACTATCACCCTTTTGCATCATTACCTTTATCCAACCATCCTTTCGCATAGAATAATTATAAATTAATGTCATCAATAATAGAAGTTAAAAATCTTTCAAAGAGCTATATTATTTCTCATGAAGGCAAAGAAAAGTATTCTACATTACGGGATGTTATGGCCAAGAGGGCAAAAAAAATATTTTCATATCCAAAAACATCAACAGAAAATCGCAAAATAACTAAAGAAGAATTTTGGGCTTTAAGAGATATCAATTTTGAAATTGCAAAAGGTGATCGGGTTGGCATTATCGGAAGAAATGGAGCAGGCAAAAGTACTTTATTAAAAATACTTTCACGTATTATAGAACCAACAACTGGGAGCATAAAAATAAAAGGCCGTGTGGCTTCTTTGCTGGAAGTGGGTACCGGCTTTCATCCTGAACTTACAGGTCGTGAAAATATATTTTTAAACGGGGCAATATTGGGTATGAGTCGTGCGGAAATCAGGAAGCATTTTGATTCAATAGTTGAATTTGCAGAAATTGAGAAATTTTTAGATACCCCTGTAAAGCGTTACAGTAGTGGCATGTATGTACGCCTTGCCTTTTCTATAGCTGCACATCTTGAACCTGAGATTCTAGTAGTTGATGAAGTGCTGGCTGTTGGAGATGCTCAGTTTCAGAAAAAATGTTTAGGTAAGATGGAAGATGTGAGTAAAAATGAAGGAAGAACGGTACTTTTTGTAAGCCATAATATGGCAGCTATAAATTCGCTGTGTACAAATGGGATTTTTTTGGAAATGGGTAAATTGATTATAAAAGATGACATAAATAAAGCAATCAAGCATTATTTAAAAAATGCACGAATAACTTTAACGGATGGTACAATACATGCTAATTTATCAACTTATAATACAGGAATATTAAAATTTAAAAAAATAAATATTATCAGTTATTTAATCAGTAATGCGGTTTTTTATTTGAAAGATTTATGTATAAATATTGAGATTGAATCAAAAAAAACTATTTCCGATATTATACTTGATATGATTGTATCCAATTCGGAAGGGACCCCATTAATACATGTTAGCAATTCATACAATGGCGCATTAAGCACGATATCAGAAGGGAGGAATTTTATTAAAGTTGAAATCCAAAATCAACTCCAGCCTGGTGAATATTCTTTAACTATAGGTGCTCATCAATCTGATGGTATTACCTTGGATTATGTAGAAAATATTATAAATTTTGAAATCTTAAAGGTAGCAGAAGATCCAAAAAAAGGGTATAAGTTAAATTCAATAATTGGAAGTGCACGTTTTAATTCACATTGGACTATAGAACAATAAAATAATTTTATGAATATTAATAATTCAAAATGCCTGGTAATAGGTGGTGCAGGATTTATAGGAAGTTTTGTGGTAAAAGAATTACTTAAGGAAAATGTATCGGAAGTGATTATCTATGACAATTTTACCCGTGGTAAAATGGAAAATATTAAAGATTCATTATTGGATGAGAGATGTAAAATTTTTCCATTGGGTGGAGATATAAGAGAGACTGATGTTTTAAATGTGGCCATGAAAAATGTAGATTATGTTTTTTGTCTTGCTGCAATGTGGCTGTTGCATTGCAAAGATTTTCCCCGTACAGCTTTTGATGTAAATATAGCAGGCACTTTTAATGTGCTGGAAGCGTGTGTAAATAATAATATTAAAAAACTTATATGGTCTTCTTCCGCTTCTGTGTATGGTGATGCTGTGGAAATACCGATGACTGAAGATCATCCTTTTAAAAATAAAAATTTTTACGGGGCAACAAAGATTGCTGGCGAAGCGATGGCTACTGCTTTTAATGACCGCTTTGGTTTAAGCGTTATTGGCTTACGTTATATGAATGTATATGGGCCCGGACAGGATCAAACTGCAGCATATACAGGGGTAGTGCCTATAATGCTCAACAAGATAGATGCAAATGAAACACCGATGATTAACGGCGACGGCAGCCAGGCATACGATTTTATTTATGTTGAAGATGCGGCAAGATGTAATGTGGCTGCTTTAAAAAGTGATGTATCGTTTGGCTATTATAATGCAGGAACACAAGTGCAAACTTCCATAAAAGAATTATGTGATGCCATTTTAAGATTAAAAAAATCGGACTTAAAAGTTTTTTATAAGCCTTATAGCGCTGATGATGCCAGGGCATTTGTTCAAAATCGTATTGGCTCTACTGTTAAGGCAAATAATGTGTTAGGATTTACATATAAATATACACTTGAAGAGGGGCTGCTGAAATTGATTGAATGGCGTGACAGCAAAAAAGAAAATTAATGGAAAAAAGAAATATTCCGATCTCAATACCAAGCATGGGAAATGAAGAATGGGAGGCCTTGAAAGCACCTATTGAAAGTGGATGGATAACACAGGGCCCTAAGGTGAAGGAATTTGAAAAGATGTTTGCCGAGCGCCATAATGTAAAACATGCGCTGGCAGTTTCCAATTGTACTACCGCACTTCATCTTGCATTGATAGCATGCGGAGTTAAACAAGGCGATGAAGTTATTGTTCCTGCATTTACATGGGTTGCTACAGCAAATGCTGTAATATTTTGCAATGCCACTCCCGTTTTAATTGATATTGATCCTATAACTTTTAATCTTGATATTGCACAGATAAAAAATAAGATAACACCAAAAACAAAAGCCATAATACCCGTTCATCTTTTTGGTTTATGTGCTGATATAGACCTTATAAAACAAAATTTTCCTGATCTTAAAATTATTGAAGACGGTGCCTGCGCTGCAGGAGCATCTTTAAAAGGTAAGCCAGCAGGAAGTTTAGGAGATATTGGTTGTTTTTCATTTCACCCACGCAAATCAATCACTACAGGCGAAGGCGGAATGCTTACTACTAATGATGACGCTATCGCAGAACACCTGGATAAATTAAGAAATCACGGGGCATCCATTTCAGAAGAACAAAGACATCATGGGCCTAAACCGTATATTCTTTCAGCATTTGATATTGTAGGCTATAATTATCGCATGACAGACTTGCAGGGCGCATTAGGTACAGTACAACTAAAAAAATTAGATCAGTTTATTGATGAGAGACAAAAATGGGCTGATTATTATTCAGAGAATTTAAAAGATATTTCATGGCTTCGTACACCACAGGTGCCTGAAGGATATAAGCATGGCTGGCAATCGTATGTGCTTTATATTGATGAAAAAAAATCGCCTTTAAAAAGAAATGATATGATGGAAGCCTTGCAGCAAAAAGGTATTGCCACACGGCCGGGTACACATGCAGTTCACATGCTGGGTGCATATGCCAATTCTTTTAATTTACAACCTCATGATTTTCCCTATGCTTACGCAGCTGATCAATATAGTATGAGCATTCCTTTGCATAACAAAATGGTGAAAAAGGATTTTGATTATATCATCAGCGCTTTAAACTCTTTTTAATATGTGTGGTATAGCAGGTGTATATAATATTTCACAGCAGGCAGCATCTCTGGTAACTGTAAAAAAAATGGGTGCCGCTATAGCACACCGTGGCCCGGATGGTGAAGGCTATTTTGTAGAAGATAATATTGCCTTTGCCCACAGGCGGCTTGCTATTCTTGATGTCTCCAATAAAGGCGCCCAGCCAATGCATTCTAAAAATGGTAACTGGGTAATTATTTTTAATGGATGTATTTATAATTATATCGAATTAAAACAGGACCTTTTATCAAAAGGGCATTCATTTTCTTCCACATCAGATACTGAAGTTATTGTTGAAGGGCTTGCTGTATATGGTATTTCCTTCTTTGAAAAAATGGATGGCATGTTTGCCATTGCCGCATGGAATAAACAGGGAAAAATTTTACACCTTACACGTGACCGTTATGGAATTAAGCCTTTGTATTATTGGTTTAATGGAAAGGTGATAGCATTTGCTTCAGAAATAAAAGCGCTCCTTCAGCATCCTGATTTTAAAACCGAATTGAATTTTGATGCATTAAATGAATACTTCACTTTTCAAAATCTCTTCACTTTTCAAACCTTATTTAAAGGGGTATATATGTTACCCCCTGCCAATACAATAACCATTGACATCACTACAAACGGGATACATCACAAGTCATGGTGGGATTATAATTTTACTGAGACGGATAACACTATGAGCTTTGAAGACGCTGTTGATGAAACAGAAAAGCTTTTCAAGAAAGCCGTTGCCCGGCAAATGGTTGCTGATGTTCCGGTGGGATCATATCTTTCAGGTGGTATGGATAGCGGTTCCATTACAGCCATCGCTTCTACGCATGTTAACCGGCTTAGCACATTTACCTGTGGGTTCGATATGAGTGAGGTTTCAGGCGTTGAAGCAAATTATGATGAAAGAAAAGATGCAGAATTAATGGCCAATCATTGTAAAACGGAGCATTTTGAACAAGTAATAAATGCTGGTGATTTAAAATGGTCATTGCCAAGAGTGGTTTATCATTTAGAAGACCTGAAAGTGGGAATGAGTTATCCAAATTATTATATTTCTCGTCTTGCATCGAAATTTGTAAAAGTTTGTTTGCAGGGAACAGGGGGTGATGAATTATATGGAGGTTACCCATGGCGCTATTACAGGGTTTCCAAATCTCTGGATCAGAAAGATTATTTTGAACAGTATTATAATTTTTGGCAAAGATTGGTACCGGATAACAGCAAACAGGAATTATTTACTCCTGTAGTTATTTCAAAGATTAATAACCTGGAAGAACCCAGGAAAATATTTGAAAAAGTTTTTACCTTCAACCCGGCATTAAAATACGATACGGCCGAACAGCATATAAATAACTCTCTGTATTTTGAGATAAAAACTTTTTTACCCGGATTATTTTTGGTGGGTGATAAACTTTCTATGGCAAATGGTCTTGAAGAAAGATTTCCATTCATGGATAACGAGCTGGTGGCTTTTGCTCAAAAAATTCCTGTAAAGCATAAGTTGGGTAATTTTGAAAAAATGATGAGGGTTGATGAAAACGAATTCAGGGATAAGAAAAGGTTATACACTGAATATGATGACGGTAAAAATGTGTTGCGCAAGGCCATGATGAATTTTATTCCTGAAAAAATTATTAACAGGAAGAAGCAGGGTTTTTCAGCTCCTGATGAAAGCTGGTACAGGGGCGAGAATGCAGCGTATGTAAAAGAATTACTATTAGGAAAAAATATAGCATCAGCAGAATTTATTAATCCTGCTTATGTAAAAAGAATAATTGAAGAGCATATTGATCATAAAATAAATCACAGGCTTTTACTTTGGTCATTGCTGTGTTTTGAATGGTGGTGCAGAATATTTTTAAAAGGAGAAAAATATTAGCATTTTGGACAAAAAAAAACAAATAGAAAATTTACCAGCTGATGTAAAGGAATTTTTCCTTCTTCTTCAAAAACTTAAAGATCATTTTGATAAAAGTTTCATAATAGAATTAGATCGCTCTTTACCGTTTGCTGATTTGATGTTTGATAGGTGGGAAAGGGCTAAACAATCAGGCTTTGGCAAAGGTACTTCGGTGTATGACTCCTGCTGCATATTTGGAAAGGTAAAAGTTGGTATTAATACATGGGTTGGCCCTTTTACAGTTTTAGATGGTTCTGGAGGCCTGGAAATTGGGAATAACTGCAGCATATCAGCAGGTGTACAGATATATTCTCATGATAGTGTGCAATGGGCAATTAGTGGTGGTAAAGAAAAGTATGAATACGCATCTACAAGCGTAGGTAACAACTGTTATATTGGACCTAATACAATTATCACAAAAGGTGTTACGTTACAAAACAATGTAATTGTTGGGGCGAACAGCCTGGTAAAAAATTCCTTTCCGCATGGAAGTAAAATTGCCGGCTCACCCGCCAAATTAATTCAATAATAAAAAATGACAGAGGAATTTATAAAAGACCTTTTTGATATTCCTGTAGGTGTAAGAGATAATATTATTGAATTTTCGGTTACAGAAGTACATGCTAATAACCAATCGCAAACGCAGGAAATTTTCAGTGGTAAATGGGCAGAGGCAGAAGGATATAAAGACATAAAAAAGCTATACGAATTTCAATTTGAATGGTTTTTATCTCTATACGGTTTTGCATCTGAAAATGAACTTGCCCTGTATCTTAAAACTAAAATGCTTATTGTTGATACCGGCTGTGGACTTGGGTATAAAGCTGCATGGTTTGCAAAACTAGCGCCACATGCAATAGTTATAGGTGTTGATATTTCCGATGCTGTATTAATTGCGGCAAAGAATTTTAGGCAGTATTCCAACCTTTATTTTTATCAATGTGATATCGCAAAAACGCATCTGAAAGATAACAGCATAGATTTTACGATATGTGACCAGGTTATCATGCATACAGAAATTCCTGAAAGAACATTTCAACATCTTGCAGATGTTACCAAACCAAAAGGTGAATTTGCCTGTTATGTGTATTCTAAAAAAGCATTGCCAAGAGAATTGCTGGATGATCACTTTCGTAAGGCAACTCATACCATACCAAATGAAGAAATGTGGAAGTTCTCAGAACAATTAACAGAGTTAGGAAAGCGCTTAAGCGAATTAAAAGTAATTTTTGATGCCCCGGATATCCCATTGCTGGGTATAAAAGGTGGCAAATATGATATCCAACGATTCATTTACTGGAATTTTTTAAAATGTTTCTGGAAAGAAGACTGGGGATTTGATTTAAGTAAGAGCACTAATTATGATTGGTACGCTCCCAGCAATGCAAAACGTTTTTCAAAGGAAGATTTTCTTAAAATGGTATCAGATAATCAACTTGAAGTAAGTTATTTTCACGAGGAAGAAGCCTGTTATTCAGGCCGGTTTATAAAAAAATAATAATGCAGCCCTTAATAGTAAATGAAGTATTAAACGATAACCGATCTTATAAGGGACGGCAAATATGCACCCGCTGTATTTATGATGAAACAGTTCCATCAATCACTTTTGATGAAAAAGGTATTTGCAATTATTGTCACATGATGGATAATCTTATTGAAGAATATGGCACAGGGAAACCTGCAGGACAAAAAATATTTGATAACATTATTCAACAAATAAAAAAAGCAGGTAAGAGGAAAAAATATGATTGTGTTATTGGTGTAAGTGGTGGTACTGATTCTTCTTATATGGTGTACATGGCATTGCAGATGGGGCTAAGACCATTGGCTGTGCATTATGATAATACATGGAATACTGCTATTGCTACTGAAAATATCCGTAAAGTATTAACCAAACTTAATGTTGATCTATATACCCACGTGGTTGATAATAAAGAGATGGATGATATTTACAGATCTTTTTTTCTGGCAGGTGTACCTGAAATTGACGCAGCTACTGACCTGGCATTAACAGAAACTTTATACAGAGCAGCATCAAAATATGGTGTAAAATATATTTTAGAAGGACATTCGTTTATGGCAGAAGGCATTACTCCCCTTGGTAAAAATTATTTTGACGGAAAATATATTGCCTCTATTCATAAAAAATTTGGCAAGGTAAAAATGAAAACATTCCCTAACATGCCTTTCTGGACATTTATAAAATGGATAGCATTAAAACGTATTAAAAAGATCAGACCATTTTGGTATATACAATATGCAAAAGAAAATGCAAAAATATTTCTTGAAAAAGAATTTGGATGGCAGTACTATGGCGGGCATCATCTTGAAAACAGGATGACCGCTTTTAATCATAGCTATTATTTCCCAAAAAAATTTAATATAGATTACAGGAATAATACTTTATCTGCAGCAGTACGTTCGGACAAAATAATCAGGGAAGATGCATTGAAAGAATATTTTGAACATCCTCCATACATGGAGCCTGAGCTGCTGGAATATTTTAAAAAAAGGCTAGGATTGAGTAATGATGAATTTGAGAAAATAATGAATCTTCCTCCTAAATACTGGACCGATTATCCAACTTATAAAAAACGTTTTGAATTACTACAGCCTTTTTTTTATGTGATGTACAAAGCCAATCTTGTTCCAAAAAGCTTTTATATGAAATACTGCTTTCCCGTAAAATAAAAGTATGATAACCATTGTAAATTATGGGATGGGAAATTTAGGATCCGTTCAAAATATGTTCAAGCGTATTGGTGTACCCACAGAAATTACAGACGATATAAGTAAAATTGAAAAAGCTCAAAAATTATTATTGCCGGGAGTTGGTGCGTTTGGAGCAGCCATCCAAAGGATAGAAGAGAGTGGATTGAGAAATATTTTAGATAAAAAAGTTTTAGAAGAGAAAATTCCGGTGCTGGGCGTTTGTCTGGGGATGCAATTATTAACCCGGTCAAGTGAAGAAGCAACTTTGCCTGGATTAGGTTGGATACCTGGGCAAACTTTAAAATTTAATTTCCCCGAAGGCTCATTATTAAAAGTCCCTCATATGGGATGGAACATTCTTCATCCCCTAAAAGCAAGCAGGCTCACAGAAAATTTTAGTGAAGAAACAAAATTTTATTTTGTTCATTCTTATTATGTAAAAGCAGATAATGTTGAAGATGTTTTAACCACCTCAAATCATGGAATTGATTTTCATTCCATCATTCAGCATGAAAATATTTATGGAGCACAGTTTCACCCTGAAAAAAGCCACAAATTTGGGATGCGCTTACTGGAAAATTTTGCAAGAATATAAATATGCTTAAAACGCGGATAATCCCCTGCTTACAACTCATTAATGGCAGTCTTGTAAAAACTGTAAAGTTTGATAAGTATGGCTACATCGGTGATTATATAAATACCGTAAGAATTTTTAATGAGCTGGAAGTAGATGAATTGTGTTTTCTTGATATAAGAGCAAGTAAAGAAAAGCGTCAGCCAAATATTGAGATACTTCACCATATAGCTGATGAATGTTTTATGCCTTTATCGTATGGAGGTGGAATTGATAATTTTGAATCGGCAAAACAAATTCTTTCCACAGGTTTTGAGAAAGTAGTGATTAACACAGCCGCTGCAAAAAACCCTGGATTAATCACCAAACTTTCAGAACATTTTGGAGTACAGGCCATTGTTGCATCCATTGATGTAAAAAAAAATCTTTGGGGTAAATACCATGTTTATATAAATGATGGAACAGAAAAATTAAATACAGACCCTGTTGAATGGGCTAACGAACTGGAACGGTTAGGGGCAGGTGAAATATTATTAACTTCAATTGACAGGGAGGGCACATGGAGTGGATTTGAGATAGAGATCACAAAAAAAATTGCTTCCGCAGTTGGTATTCCTGTTATTGCTAATGGTGGTGCAGGAAGTATAGAAGATATAGAAGAAGTAGTTAAAAAAGGCCTGGCATCTGCTGTAGCTTTAGGCAGTATGTTGGTTTATCAAAAAAAAGGTATGGGAGTTCTGGTAAATTTCCCTGATAAAGAAAAAATCACGATTTAATTATGAATATATTCATTGGTACTTCAGAAGTTGCTAATATGATTCATTTATATGCAGAAGGTTTTAAACAACTCGGTCATAAAATAACTACCTGTGCTAAACCCCATCCTTTTTATAAAAATAAATATGACTTTGATTTATCACTGCCAAGGTGGTTATTATATTTAAATAAACTTTCCAGAATTAACTTTTTAAATAATATTGTTTCTAAAATAATTGAAAAATATGATTTATATAGAAAAGAAAGAATATTAGAAAAAATAATAAATGAAACTGATATTTTTATTTTTGTATTTGACGGATTTACTCCCAAATCATTATTTGATTATAATTATATTAAATCTAAAAATAAAAAGATTGTTTCATTATTTTGTGGTACTGAGGTAAGAGATTGGGATGCTTTTAGTAAGGCATATAAAATAAATATTGAAACCATTGAAGAAAATCCTATTAATAATAAACTGTTTAACAGTAAGCTTTTCAGACTTCGGAAAAACGAATTTTTTTCTGATGCAATCTATTCTATACCCGACCAATCAATTCTTGGCATTAGGCCATATTTTGAAATTAAAATTCCATTTATTTTAAATAAATATGACCCTGTTGTAAACAACAGGCTTATACCTAAAATAGTCCATATACAATCAAGGTTCCCTACCAAGGGTACTAGTTATATTGAAAAAGCTATGGAAGAATTGCATAATCAAAATATACAGTTTGACTTTACAATTCATAAAGGGCTTTCAAATAGTGAAGTTTTTGATCTATTAAAAGACGCTGATATTCTTATTGATGAAGTCTTACTTTTTGGCCCAGGAACACTAGGTATGGAGGCTATTTGCTGTGGTTGTGCTTTAGCAACTAAAAATAGCGGGACAAATTTGTTATCAGAATATATCTGCAATCTAAATACTGATAATATGGTTGAGATGTTAAAGCAATTTATACTTGATAGGGATAAGAGAATACAAAACATTTATAAATCAATGGAAATACTGAAGAATCATTATAATGCCAGAACTTTATGCAATAAAATTTTATCTGATATAGAAATTAATTCGCTTGATAATTCAAAACATGATTTTGTACCTGATTATTTTATTGAAAATTATGTGTTGCCCTATGGACACACAATTAATGCTGAAAATAAGTTATTGACACAAAAAGTAATTGAAAAATATAAAATTCCTATAAGTGAAAATAAATATAGTCGAATGAAAATAGACGGCTTAGTTTAATTTGAGGAAAAGTATTAATTATGAATAAAGAAAAAATAAAACAAGTTATATCTAATCCTTTCAGAATATTTCTGCCATTAATCACCCGATTACCATATTTCAGATTTTTAAGAGACACCTATGATTACCAATGCAGAATTACCCTAAAAGATTGGATCATGCAAAAATATTTCCGTAGACCTGGACATAGGAAGGTTTACTGGCCTGTTCATCCCACAAGTATAGTTTTAGATTGGCAAAATATATATGCAGGAGTTGATTCGTGCCCCGGGTTATCAATAGGTAACTATATACAAGGAATGGGTGGGATATATATTGGTGACTATACAAGGATTGCTCCCAATGTTGGCATTATCAGTGGCAATCACGATTTATACGATATTAGGAAACATGTAAAAAAAAAAGTAATTATAGGAAAATACTGCTGGATAGGAATGGGTTCAATCATTTTACCTGGTATTGAATTAGGAGACTTTACTATCGTAGCAGCAGGTGCTATAGTAACAAAATCTTTCCCTCAAGGGTATGCTTTAATTGGTGGTAATCCTGCAAAGTTGATTAGAAATTTAGAAAAAGAAAAATGTGTTCCTTACAAACATAATATTGAATATTTAGGTTTTATTCGTAAAGACAAATTTGAATCATTTAGAAAAAAGAAATTAAATTTCTAAATTTCTGATATCAACAAGTAGTTATTGAAAAATGTATTATTTATTGCTTATGAATTTCCTCCTCTCAATTCGGGAGGTGTTCATCGCTCTCTTGCATTTGTAAAATATTTGAAACAATTTGGCATCAATCCTGTAGTTATTACATTATCGCAAAGAAGTTATGGGTATGTATTTGAAAACCCTGTTGTTGATGAAACATTAGGCAAAGATGTTTTATCAACTATAGATATTTTTGAAATTGATTCTGATAATATTATAAGTACACATCGTAGCCGCATACAATCATTTTTTGGTATCTATTTCAGCATAATGGGTAGAGAAGCTGGAGGATGGAAGACAAATTTTAAAAATAAAATTGACAACATAGTCAAAGAATTTCAACCACAAGCAGTCTTTGTTACAGTCCCGCCTTTTAGTATCCTGGAACTGGCTGCATGGGTTTCAAAAAAATTTAGACTACCGTTGATAACAGATTTTCGTGATGCCTGGTCACAATGGCGTTTAATACCTTATGGTTCATATTTGCATTATAAGCTTGCCTTAAAAGCAGAAAAAAAATATTTAAAATATGCAGATGCTGTTATTGCAACGTCAAATCAAACATTGGTTGACTTTAAACAATTACATCCCGGCCTTGAAGAAGATAAGTTTCATCTTATTACAAATGGTTTTGATGATGAAATTGACAACTGGACAGTTATTTTGCCTAAAAAAGACAATTACACTATAGGTTATGTAGGAAGCTTTTATTATGAGCCGAAAGCAAGTAATTTAATGTTTATCCCATGGTGGAAAAAAAAATTTCACAGAAAACTTCAATATATACCTAAAAAACAGGACTGGCTGTATCGTTCCCCCTATTTTTTTTTAAAATCAGTAAGAAAATTATTTGATGAACATGAAGAATACAAGGAAATATTGAAAATAAGATTTGCAGGAAAAAAGAATAATTGGTTAGAGAGTATGATAGAAGATTTTAAGTTAGAACAAAATGTTGAATTGATTGGAGTTTTGTCTCATAGTAGTTCCCTGGCATTTCAACAAAGCTGTGATTCATTATTAATTACTTCTTCAAAGTTAATTGGCGGAAGTGATTATAGTATTGCTGGAAAAACATTTGAATATTTCAAACTTCAGAAACCAATTATATCATTTGTTTGTGATGGTGCTCAAAAAGATATTCTTGAAAAATCAGGCTTAGCCTTAATCTGCGATCCTGATAATACTGAAGTATCCTCTAACAATATAAAAAATTTATTTGAACATAAAATTCATTTAAAACCAAATAATGATTTTTTGAGAGGATTATCAAGACATAAATTAACAAAACAATTAGCCCGGATAATAAATGATGTTATTGATTAATAAAACATTTAATGAGGAAAATTTTATTAGTAGCAGGTACCAGACCTAATTTTATTAAGCTTGCGCCTTTATATCACAGGCTTCAAAATGAGGGGGGTGATATAAAAACGTATATCTGTCACACAGGTCAGCATTTTGATTATAATATGTCAGATATTTTTTGGAAAAATCTTGAATTGCCTTTACCGGATTATCAATTAAATATAAAAGGAAATGGCGTAGTGGATACTATTGGAAAAACTATTTTAGGCATTAACGAAATTATACAGAATAATAGATTTGATTTAATGATTGTGTTTGGAGATGTTAACGCAACTTCATCGGCAGCTATAGTTGGGGTACAATCACGAATACCTGTAATGCATGTGGAGGCAGGCTTGCGCAGCTTTGATAGGAATATGCCAGAAGAAGTAAACAGGGTGATTACAGATCATATAAGTGATTATCTGATGGTTTCAGAACCAAGTGGGATAAAAAATTTACTACAGGAAGGGTTTGACAATAAGAAAATAATAATGGTTGGAAATATTATGATTGAATGTTTGCTACAAACTAAACAACATTGGCAAACAATTGCCTTATCAAAAGAAGTAGAAATATTTTATAAACAACGCCCGGTGGTAGCTACTTTTCATCGGCCTGAAAATGTAGATAATAAAGAAAGTCTGCAGCGTATCGTTGATATCATTCTTGGCTTTTCTGCAAAGCAGCTAGTTATTTTTCCTATTCATCCCCGTACACATGCAAAGCTAGAAGGATATTCTTTATTTGAGCAATTGAAGCTGCAGCATCAAATATTATTAACCAAGCCATTGAGCTACTTTGAATTTTTAAAATTGATATCCAATGCAAGGCTTGTTATTACCGATTCAGGAGGGATACAGGAAGAAACTAGTTTCTTAAACATACCTTGTGTTACTTTCCGAAAGAATACTGAAAGACCAGTAACAGTTGAATTAGGTACGAATATGATGATGGATATATGGGATAAAAATTTTTATGATAAAATTCAACAACATATTCTGAATCATACGACCAGAATTTCTGTGAAAATTCCTTTATGGGATGAGTCAGTAAGTAGAAGGATAGTTGATTTTATTATAAAAACTTTTAAGTAAAAGAAAAAATTAAAAAGCTATTTAAAATGGGTGTACTAAATTTTACATGTTTCTATGAAGGCAAAGAAAAGATGAAAAAGAACAGTTACTCATAGAACCAAATAATCGGTATCGTAATAAATTATTCATTAATAATTGGATTAGTTATTTAATTAATGGCGAAAATTTGTATAATTTCTAGTCAGCACCTTTCTAGAAATCCCCGAGTATGGAAAGAGGCAATTTCATTGACAACCCTTGGGCATAATGTAATAATCTTAACAGTTTGGACATCTGCTGAACATTTAAGTCGGGATTATGAATTAATAGCAAATCATAAAATCGAATATATTGGAGTAATAGATCTAGTATCTAATAAAAAGAATGTTGCAAAGAAAGTATTGCTTAAAATTCGGAGACGTTTTGCTTTGGTAATGAAAAGGTATATCAATATTGATAGTGTATGGATGCTGGGAGTAAGTCCTAATAAATTTTTTAGTGCGGCTTTACAAGTAAATGCGGAATTATACATAGCACATGTAGAATTTGGATTTTATGTTGGAGAACTACTAATAAAAGCAGGTAAAAAAGTTGGATTTGATTTTGAAGATTGGTATTCGAAAGATTATCTTATACGAGAAAGACCGGTTAAATTGTTGCAAAAGCTTGAGTATGCTGCCTTAAAATATGGTATTTATTGTACTTGCCCCTCACAATCTATGGCCGAGGCCTTAAGATCGAACTATAAAGTTGAAAAAGAAATCGTAGTTATTTATAATGGATTTTCAGTTGAAGAAAATCGAACTATAATCAATAATTATCATAATAGTAATCCTACTTTAATTTGGTTCTCGCAAACTATCGGCAACGGGCGGGGATTAGAAACATTAATAGAATCATTAGAATTACTGGATATACCAGTAACATTGAATTTAGTAGGTGATTGTAGTTTTGAATATGGTACAAAATTAAAAGCCATTTTCCCTTTTCATAAGAATCATCAATTGGTTATTCATCCTGTTGTACCACATAGAGAATTATTATTTCTACTAACACAACATAATATAGGGCTTGCACTTGAAAATAGTTACCCAGCTAATAAAAACAAAACGGTTTCGAATAAAATATTGCAATATATCCAGGCAGGTATTAAAATATTAGCCACAAATACGCATGGGCAAATTGAAGTAGCTGCTCACTTACCTGAAACTGTAAAAATTGTTTCAGTTAATAAACCTAAGGAATGGGCGGAAAATCTTAAATATTTAATTAATTCACCAAAAGTCAATAAACAAGAACAATTGGAAATATTTACAAAGCATTTTTCCTGGGAAGCTCAAGAGAAAAAATTAGCAACATTAGTAAAAAGCATTTTGCACAATTAGAGAGTTTTCTGGGTGTCTAATTTCAATCAATAAATATTTCTAAGCATTGAGTACTAAATTATTATATTGTATTTTTAAAATGTAAATTATTAAGTTTACCATTAAAATAAAGCTTCTACATTCTTTTCTTCAATTTATTCAGAGCAGCTGAAAAAAATCCTTATCATATCTACTAAATTTCCTCCATCAAATCTTGCGGGTGTACATCGAAGCAGATTATTTGCACAATATCTTCCTGAGTTTGGATGGGAGCCAATCATTTTAACTGTGCATGAAAAATATTACGAAGAGAAATTGGATCATGATCTTACTAAACTTCTTCCAGTTAACCTGAGAGTTGAAAAAGTAAACGCATTTAAAATTCAAAAAACTAAAATAATTGGTGATATAGGATTGAGAGGTTTTTTTCAGTTATATAAAAAGGCGAAACATATAATTAAAACAGAAAAAATCGATTTTTTATATATCCCTATTCCTTCTTTTTATGCTGCTTTGCTCGGAAGAATGCTTCATAAAAAGACTGGAATACTATATGGAATAGACTATATTGATCCATGGGTTCATAAATTCCCGGGATCTAATAAGATATTTTCAAGACATTGGTGGAGTACGCATATTGCTAAATTATTAGAACCAATTGCCGTAAAGCAAGCATCTTTAATAACCGGTGTTGCAGAAGGCTATTATAAAGGAGTTCAGCAACGAAACCCCAAACTTCTTATTTCATGTATTTTTGGAGCCATGCCTTACGGAGGTGAAATTTTGGATCATAAAGCAGTAAAATCGTTAGGTAAAGAACCTTATCTTTTTAAAAATATCCCTCACAAAATTAATTTAATATATGCCGGAGCGATGCTCCCAAAGGCTTACCAGCCTCTTGAAGCAATTTTTGCATCCATAAAAGAAAACATACAGGCATTTGATAAAATTCATTTCCATTTTGTTGGAACAGGAAAGACAACAGGAGATCCTAATGGGCATACCATTAAACCTTTGGCTGAAAAATATGGTTTGTGGAATTCAATTGTATTTGAATATCCTAAAAGAATTCCTTATCTGGAGGTGTTGATACATTTAGAAGCGTCAAATGG
>JAYVEA010000233.1:0-3472 GCA_043749085.1 Chitinophagales bacterium | reverse complement strand
GCAGACTTTGTCCGCCCCTGTTTTCAAAAGAATAGTATTAAATCTACTTCTCTTCTAATTCTTAATTCATAGGAGGACTAGTTGCGGACTAGTTGCGGCGAAAACTGTCAAAGTAATTAATATAGCTACAAGAAATTTATTCATTAACCGTAAGTTAATTATTGTTGGTCAACAAGACCAACAACGGCAAGAGGAAAAGAAGTTATGTACTATTATTAAGTTAGGCAAAGCAATCTTGTATCGGTGTTTAATATGAGATTGCTTCAGCGCAGCGAATACATTTATAAGTATGATTTACAAAGCGCCTCGCAAAGACGTCTGCAATATTCGCAAGTTATGCTGTTGTTGGTGCACCTAACACACACAAGGCTTGTTGAAGACCAATAAGGCGGAATGAAACTTATATAAATTTTATTTGTGATAGCTTTTGATTCAACTTAACAATAGAATCAATTGAATCTAAAATTATAACAGTAGTATTATCATTTCTATATACTTTATCTGATACGGGATCATAAAAGTGTAGAGCCTTTTCAATTCTAGATTTTGGCATGCTTTTAATTGAGCAATATATTCTTATGAATTTTGTTTTGTTATACATGAATTTTGAATCCTTTACCGGATGATAATAGAGATCCGCTATTGATATGCTATCATAGACATTCACTTTTATTATAAAATTCTTTTTGGAAAGTGTATCGTTTGCAGATCTTCTCTCTGGGTCAGGTTTAAATTTATTTTTAATTAGGAACAAAAAGATAGTATCATGAATTAATTTTATCCTATTTCTTATCGATAAGGATTCCAATTGTTTTTTTGATTCACTCTCATCAGTTGTTTTTTTGAGTATTTTTAAAATAGGCTTTATAATAAGTTCTATTCTTGATTTTAAAATCTTTCTAAATGTTTCATTAGGTTGTGTCCAAGGAATAATATTTTTTGTTATCAGGTCAAAATGAATTTTTTCATTACCTAAAACGTCTGATTCCTTTTGTTTAAAATGATCTTTTCTGCTTATATAAATTACCTTCCGTCCACTTCCTTCAATATAACCTGCTTCAAAGTAAGCCGACGGTCTTGCATATGTTAGATCGACAATACCGAAATCGCATACTTCAATAAGATCAATTATTTTTTTGTCAATTTTTTCATTATGATTTATTCTGTCAACTCGTAGAGGGCGAATTTTTAATTCTTTTAAAATAGCTTTTATATTTTTATCAAAAATTAAGTCTACGTCAGAGAATCCAAAAGCAGAGGCTATAAAGCAAGTTAAATTTCGCATGATAATTACCTAAACACATAAATATAAGAAGTTTCTTTTCTTATGTCAAAACGCTGCAGGATGGAAGTGGAAAGCCCGGTGAGGATTTGTGCTTTGGTCTGTGCCGGACTTGTAACGAACAGCCTGAACTGAAGTTGATAGAATTACATATGCTGACAGCCCCAAAATCAGAAATCAAAAAATCAGAAATCTTTAAATACTCCGGTTGCTGTCAAAATTTTCCAGCTCTTTACTAACTGCATTTAAAAAAGTGGAGCCGAGTGCGCCATCAATTACACGATGGTCGTAGCTGAGAGAAATAAACATAATGTGGCGGATGGCAATGCTGTCGCCCTGCTCGGTCTCGATGACAACGGGGCGCTTTTTAATGGCTCCCATAGCCATGATAGCAACCTGAGGCTGGTTGATAATCGGCGTACCCATAATGCTGCCGAAAGTGCCAACGTTAGTGAGGGTAAAGGTTCCCCCGGTTGTATTATCGGGGTTCAACTTATTATTTCGTGCGGCATTGGCAAGTCCGTTTACCTGCTTTGTAAGCCCAACAAGATTTAACTGGTCAGCTTTTTTAATTACGGGCACAATTAAATTTCCGCTGGGCAATGCGGTTGCCATACCGATGTTGATGTCTTTTTTAATGATGAGTTTATCACCGTCAATACTGCTGTTGAGCCATGGATATTTTTTAATGCATTTAACTATGGCTTCTACAAAAAGAGGAGTGAAGGTTATTTTTTCGCCTTCACGTTTTTCAAATTCCTTTTTCATTTTCTCTCTCCACAAAACCATGTTGGTAACATCGCATTCGCTAAAGCTGGTAACATGTGCGCTGGTGTGTACGCTGTCAATCATGTGCCTGGCAATCATCTTGCGCATGCGGTCCATTTCGATGATCTCTACATTGTTGCCGTGAGTTGTGAGTTGTGAGTTGTGAGTTACGAGTTCTCTGTTTTGGGCTTCCTCCTGTTCGTTATCGAAAACAACAACTGGTCGTTGAGATTGACTGCCTGTTGCCTGTTGCCTGTTACCTGTTATTTTTCTTTTCTCTATGTATTGAAGAATATCTTTTTTGCTTACTCTTCCGTCCTGTCCGGTGCCGGGAATGTTTTCGAGTTCACTCATGGCGACGCCTTCATTGGCTGCAATGTTTAAAACGAGAGGAGAATAAAATCTTATGTTGTTATTGCCTGTTGCCTGTTGCCTGTTGTCTGTTGGAACATAGGGAATGTTTTCAACAACATTTGCCTCTTCGTATTCGTGATTTGAAGGCTGCGGTTTTGATGGTTGCTGAGATGAATTTTGAGAATTATCCGAAGTTGTTTTTATTCTTGCAATTACAGTACCGATGGGCACAACATCATTTTCATTGAATAATATTTCATCTATAGTGCCTTCGGCTGTGGAGGGCACTTCGCTGTCAACTTTATCTGTAGCAATGTCCAAAATTGTTTCATCCTGCTCCACTTTGTCACCTGGTTTTTTATGCCATTTTAAAATGGTTGCTTCCATTATACTTTCTCCCAACTTGGGCATTACTAAATCAACAACGCTCATAAATTAATAATTAATCGTGTCAAAAGTAATAAAAAAGAAAGAAGCATTATAAATTGATGGTGGCTTGAGTTTTAAGTATAAACTTATAAACAGTTGCCTTTAAATTTTTGTTTGTCACTTTTTTTGCTTGTCCAAAAAAAGTAACCTAAAAAAGGACCCCGAAAAAGATTACATCCCTTTTTCGGATGGTTCCCGGATTAACTTTAGTGCTACTGTAGCTTCAACATAATAGCCCTGATCACTTAACACTTTAATCATGTTAATCTCATAATCCTATAAATCATAGTTCAGACAAATGATTCAGACAATATGAATTTACTTAAAAGATTTAACGCATTCTGTGCTGTGATTTGAATGTTACGCATCCTGTCGAATCGTAAATTTAATTTTAGTGTTTGTTGTTTGGATGCATTGCCAGCAGCTATCCAGACCGTGCCTACAGGTTTTTCAGCGGTTCCACCATCTGGTCCCATTATACCGGAAACAGCAATGGCGTAATCAGTTTTTAAAATAGCCAGAGCTCCTGTAAGCATTTCCTTTACTGTTTCTTCACTCACGGCTCCATGTTCTTTTAAAGTTTTAGCAGAAACATTCAATACGTTTTCTTTTACCCCATTGTCATAACTAACCACACTT